>PMGM01000012.1:0-59672 GCA_003158115.1 Methanobacterium sp. | reverse complement strand
CATGTTTCAATATCCCAGTGAAAAAAGTTTTCAATAACATCTTCCAATCCTTCATCCACTAAAATATTAAAATCTTCTTCAATTTTAACTTCTATCTGTTTATGTGCCATTTTACATTTCCTCCAAAAAAAAGTTTATGGATTTTTATAGTAAAAATTTTATTTATTAATCTGTTTGTAATATATATCTTCCATTCCAATTAAATTAAAAATATGCGATCCATAGCCCATAGGATGCATATTGTTCGNNTATTTATTACAATTCAAATATTTCTGATTTGGATGTTTTAGGTTTCTTCAAGATATTTATCTAAACGTTTCTGGAGAGTGATTGGTATATTATTGTAGATTATCTGATCCGGCATATTACCCAGTCCAATATCGATTGCATGTTGGATAAAGGTTTGTTTCATGATGGGAATCTCATCTATATGTCTTATATTTTCATTTGATGATAATATTAGATTTGAAAATATCTTGGATAAAGGTGGAATATTATTTCTTATATCCTTCATCAAAGCAAAAGCAAATGATTCAACTGCAACAGGATCAGTACTTGCAAACACCATTTCAGGGTTTAAGTTCACAATGTTAGCCTTTGCAATTTCTAATTTTCCAAGTTTGAATTCGCTTTGATTTGGTCCAAAAGTTGCCTGTACCCTTGTAGCAACAAAAAGGGTTACTCGAAGTTTTTCTTTAATTGCATCGCTTATTTCAACAATTTTCTCGATAAAAGTTCCTGATCCATCATCAAAGGATTTGAGAGTACTTCCTCTTGCTTCTCTTTTTATGAAATTATTGAATGGACCATTAGCATGGAAATCCATCCTACTATCATCTCTAAGAATTCCAACCATATTCTTAAAACCAAAGGTAACGCCTGCTTGGCTATGTGTACTTAATCTGGGCAAATTAATAATATGATCAGCTTTTTCGATACATTTAGTCACATAAAATCCATTGGGCCATGAAGGAGTATAATCCGATTGGTGATGGATAAAACCTTTGTTCCATCCTTTAGATTCAAAACTAATAAAATTATTATCTTCATCATTACCCATTCCCGATTTAATAAAGTTATCACGAGTGTGTCCACGTATTACTCCCATAGTATCCTGGACCACCTGTCCCAATCCTGATTGATCCCCAACTAATACATTAGCACCTTCTTTAGATAGGATCTTTGATATTACACTTATTGCAAAGGGATGTGTTGTTGAGGGATAGGGATTATCTGAATTCAGTGCAGGTTTTAATAGCACTACATCCCCCTTCGAGAGCCATTCTAAATTATTTGTTGATTTAAGAAACACATCCTTTATAGCAGCTCTAAGAGAACTATTATCATTTTTAGGTTCAATTCCTTCCACAAAAACTTCTTCACCTATCATTTTTAACAACTCAGAAATTGTTTAATATTATATTATTATCAAACACTGAAATAAATTTATTTAGAGATGTAATTTAAAAGACTTTTTTCCCTGATTCTTATCCCTCTTAATTAGTATATGTAAAATATTTCATTCATTTTTATTGAACATATCTCTAAATTATTCCCTACTCAATCAAGGTGCCAATAATAAAAGTATATACTCAAACTTATCAGTAACTAGTGGCAACAACATTTTAGTAAAAAAAATCCATTTAAACTCGGATAAATCTTAATACAGAAATAATTAGCTGCTAATTTAAATTTCCTAATATTTTAAATTGATATTTATTGTAATAAAATATTATGAAGCGCTATATTAAACATTTGGACATTATTAAATTCAGAAATTCATATTAAAAACTTGAAAATAACCAGATATGAATATGAAGACGTTTTATGTTAAGCATATTTTTGTTAATTAATAAAAAATTATTAATTCCTCAAGGTACAATATAATAATAATTCATAATAAATTTTTCAAATAAATATAATTAAAACAGACATTAAAATAACCATATTTTAGTTTAAAGGATTTAAATGGTTACAATCACATTTAATGAGCCAATGTATAATAGGAATTTTATTTGGACTAGTTTTAATTATAATTCATTTTATCAACCCTAGTAAAAAAAAATGGATTATTAATAAAAAACCAGGAGGTTTGATTTGATATTCGATGAATTAATTGTAGATAATTTATCCATAAATATTATAAAATGGTACCCATAATCATTCCAGAAGTATTTGTGATACTTTAAAATCATTTGAAACTGTTATATAGTATTTTTTACTGCTTAATAATTTTATTATAACCATATTGAGTTTAATTTATTGATTGTTAACATTTAATAAGTTTAAATTGTATATGGGAGGGATAGTGTATTTGTCTTATATTGAACCAGTTAAATCAAATGATAACATTAGAAGTTTGTTAAAATTTATTAAACTTGGTAAACCACAATTTGCAATTGGTTTATTCTTTTATTTCAGTATGGGCGCTTTATTTGCCGTTTTATTTGGTGCAGAATTTGTTTTAAGTAAATTTATCCTGGGTTGTTTAATTTTATTCTTGTCTACATGGGCTGTCCATTATCACAATGATTATTTTGATTATAAAGCAGATCATCATGTTACACCAACCCCAATTTCTGGGGGTAGCGGTGTACTAATTGAACATCCTGAGTGGAGGAATTTAGCTAAGATCATGGCAATATCTTTGATATTATTAGCCATAGTAGTGTCCATTGTTTTCACAATTATTTTCTCATATCCCCTAACATTCGTCTTATTCGTGATTATAGCTAATTTACTTGCATTGTTCTATGCAGCTCCACCAATAAAATTGTCATATCGAGGTCTAGGTGAATTTGGAAACAGTGCCATTGGAGTTCTATTCCCGGGTTTAGGTTTTTTTGCTCTCATGGGTACATTGAATCTTCAATTTTTAATTTTCGCTGTTCCAATAATGTTATTACAATTTTTGTTTACAATGAGCGTCGAAATTCCAGATATGGAAGGTGATAAAGCAGGTGGTAAAAAAACATGGATTGCTATTAAGGGCCGTAGATTCGGATTCAAACTCATAGTAATTTCTGGATTACTTGCCACAATATCATTTTTAATAATGCCATACACAAATCTATTTCCACAAATTATTAACTTCAATATTCTAACAGCCATAACCTTGATTCCATTGGGTTTAGGGATTTTTGAATTAATTATCAATCCCCTGGAAAAATCCTTAGCAACAAAATTTTGCATATACAATTTAACAGGGATATTTACAGCCATAATTTTGATTAACTGTTATTTTATATCCATCATATATTTTTAAGGATTATTGAAGGTTCTAAATTGTAAATAATTATTGTGTAGAGTATAAAGTTTGTAAAATGGTGTATAATGGACTACAACATCGATACAATTGTAAAAATTATTAAGCTTGGAAGGCCACAGTACCTAGCTGGTGACTTTCTACTTTTTTTGATGGGAGCACTTCTTGCAGTTTTGCTAAATGCAGAATTTGTTTGGAGTAAGTTTATTCTAGGTTATTCTATCCTGTTAATTGCTCATCTAGCAGTTCATTACAGTAATGATTATTTTGATTTTGAAGTGGATAGTTACACTGGATCTAATTTAATCACAGGTGGAAGTGGGGTCTTGGTTGAAAACCCTGAACTAAGAGATTTTTCTAAACAGTTTTCATTATTCCTTATGGGTTTATCCATATTCTTAGCCGCTTCATTTACAATTCTATTCCATTATCCAGATACATTCTTTTTATTTCTTCTCTTTGGTAATCTTCTTGCCTGGTATTACACTGCTCCACCCATTAGATTGGTATATCGTAGATTGGGAGAGGTTGCAAATATAATAGCAGTTATCATATTTTTAGGTACCGGCTACTTTGCTTTGATGGGTACACTGGATCTAAGCTTCCTAATTTTTTCTATCCCTATTATCTTCTTTCAAATAATTTTTATCAACAGTTTTGAACTTCCAACTTTAGAAGGGGATAAATTATGTAATAAAATTACTTGGATAGTATCTAAAGGGCGTGAATTTGGATTTAAACTCAATGCTATTTGTGGAGTGCTTGCAACACTTTCATTCATAATTATACCCTACACAAAGCTTTTCCCATCAGACATTAATTTTAGAGTTTTGGTTTTAATATCATTAATTTCATTGATATTAGGATTATATCCACTGTTTAAAAGAAGATTTGATCGGGAATTTATAACAAAATTTGTTAAAATTAATGTTGCTGCTCTCTTTTTAATGTCACTATTAATTGATGGTTATTTTATCTACCTGATAATTTAAGAATTGTAAATCAGTATATTAAAAAAAAATAATATAAAATAGTTTTTATGGAAATTAAATACTATTAATTTTAGTTAATTTCTTTAGATGCCCATAATAACATATTTGTTAAAAGTTGTGGGTTTTGTGGGTTCATCTCCGGATGTGGACCACTTAAGATGACTCTGCCATTTCCATAAGTATCTCCTATTATAGCCGGATAATCCACATAACCAGTATTATTATCTGCAAATGTGGCCATAACAATCTGGTTGTTATCTGTCGTCATTGCAGGACCCGTATCCATATAAATATCTGTTAAAGTACCATTAAGCAGTTTAGTTCCAGACGATGTAGCAGATATTGTTAATACTCCTTCATAACTCTCAGTTGAAGTGTTTACATCGGGAGTTAAACCCCAACCTGGAAAATCACCATTTACATAGTTAGATCCAGCGTAAGCACCTGCACAGATACCAATATAACCATTACCCTCCGATACAAACTGTTTAATGGAAGCATTGTCGATTTCATCATTATCAAAATAGTCTATAGCTTCTCCCCCAGGCATTATTAAAACATTGTAGCCCGATAAAGTTGTCGAATTTATAACACTAGTGGTTGCATATTCAAATTTGTGCGAGCTCATATTGTTATTATTACTTTCGTTTAAACATTCTTCAATACCGTCGACACTACTTTCCATTGCTCCTGTTCCATTATAAATTAGCACTTCAACATTTGAATTACCACTATTTACTTTACTAGAAATGACAAAATTGTCAGTTAAATAAAAGAACATAATTAAAAGGATTAAAATACTTCCAAAAATGACTATTTTACGTTTAACCATTTATTATACTCCATTAATCATTTATTTAAATTTTACTGTTTTATTTATATTAATCGCATGCTAAAATCTTTTTAAAGATGTTTATAATAAAATAGTCTTTTTAAATTGGATATTACTTATAAAAATTAAGTTAAATTGAATATAACACTTTTCCCAATTTTCACCCAATTTTCACCCGAAACTCGAAATTTCAAATAAAATTTGAGATTAAGCTATTATTATGATACCGATGTTTTATATAATCCTTAAAAATAGTTTAAATTGATATTTAAATAATATTATTGTTTAAGAATAAACTACTAGGATGAATAAAGAAGAATTTGTTGAATTCATTTCCTATTTTATTTGTACTTGTGGAATTGATATTTGGATATGAAATTATAAAAAAAATTAATAGTTCATATCCTCATCAACTGATCATTAATGTATTTAACCGTCTGTAAAATGATAGTTTTAATATCAAATGAATTATGCGAATTTAATTGTATTATTACATTTTTTTGGGGTATTTTTTCCAATTCTAAAGTATGCGTACTATTTATACTAAAATTACATACACTATATGGAATTTGAGTACCTTTAAAGCTGTTTATGCTGGCATTATGCAGTATTATTGTGTATTTTCCACTTAATAGTGCTGATACTTTTATAATTAAAATATTACCATGTATAGTTATACATAAAATTATGTTTCCCATGCTATTTTTTATTTCAATCCACATGGTTCCTGCTTTTATAGCTGATTGAAGGTGAGTTTAATTGTTTCATATTGAACTCCTGTACTTTAAGATTAGTATATGGCCATATTTCTAAAGAGAAATGGAGTACTTTTAAGGGAAATAGATTCAATGAAAGATAATTTAGAAGTTATATATGTTCCATCAATGAGTAACATGGCCTTTACCATTTCAGGGTTCTGAAATGCCATTTCTTGAATAGCATATGTACCTGAAGATTGACTATAAATATTGCATCATCCCACTCCCAACCCATCTAAAATATGTATAATATCATTTGCAACATGGACAATCCTAAACTTTCCATTTAATGGTCTTGATTTACCATAACCTGCCATATCCATTCTTATTATTTGATAATTTTCATTTAAACATGGAAATTGTTGATCAAATTGTTTATGATCAAATGCTGCTCCATGTACAAGAAATATCAGGGGATTATTCAAGTTACCCGAATGCTAGTAATGGATTTTATAGCCATCTCGCTCAACTGTAACTTCTTTTTCATCAGACAAAATTAACACCATAAATCACATTTTTACAAAAAAATGGTTTTTAAACTGTTTTATGTGTTTAATTATGTTAAAAGAGGATATTATAGTTTTTGGAGCTTTTTAAAATATATTAAAAATTTCATGTGTATTAATAAACAGAATAAATGATCCTTATAAATAAACCAAAGTGAAATAGTTAATATCAAATTTTAGGAATGATACTAATGATAAACCATGTTTATGGGCTTGCTGTGAGGGTCCTTCTCACAGACCAAGACGGCAAAATTCTTATATTAAAGAGATCAACCGATTCAAAAACCAATCCCGGTAAATGGGAACTTCCTGGAGGAAAAGTAGATCAGGGTGAATCATTTGACCATGCATTGATTAGGGAAGTTTATGAAGAAACTAATCTTAAAATATCTCTTGAACATATTGTTGGGGCTTCTGAACAGAATTTACATATCATCCGAGCTGTCCATATCATAATGTCCGGGAAGATAGTTGAAGGTGAACTAAATTTAAGTAGTGAACATGAAGGCTATGCATGGGTATTGATTGAAACCTTGCCGGATTATGAGTTAGCTGACTGGCTTCAAGATTATGTTAATCAAACTAGGGGAATTTCCAACAGTGATGAATCAGAAGATTCTGAAAATACTTTAACACCATGGATAAAATCTATTAGAAGTACTGTGGATAAGATGGCTGGAAAAAAATAGAGTGGTGAATTAAAATGGACAGCAGCAACTTAATTAAAAATTTAAAGATAATAGTAATAATAGCATTAATAATAGCAGTGATTGGAGCCGTCCTTTATCTCCTCTATGGTTTAGCTCTTGTTTGGCAAGCTATTGCTGCAGGAATCATCTCAGGATTACTATTCCTATTGGTAATTGTATTCATTGTAATTTCTGTATATCTTTGGACAAGAAATTATCTACTTAAAAGGGAATTATTAAGATACCAGACAGAATTACGATACTGTAGAACTGAATTAGCCAAATATGAAAAGGGACCAAATAATGAAAATAAAAAAAATTAATTCCCCTTCATTTTCTATTCATTTTCATCAATAACCATTTGAACCAGGGCAGAATCAACATAGGCACGTACTCCAACTATAATATTATTTTCAAAACGACACACCCAACAATAGGTGTTATTAAATGGTTTGCCATTCAAGGCTGTTGAAAGAGATTCAAGTTCAACAACTGCTATTTCCTCCTGTTTAACGATGTTTTTAAATTTTAATAACACATCATTTCTTAAGATTTTGTTCAGCCTTACAAATATATTTACAATAAAATCTGTTTTACTATGATATGTTCCAGCTAGTGGATGGGTGCCCATAACAGTCCAATTAACATCATCTGCTACTTTATCAAAAAAAATGAGAATTATCATCTGTTTCCAAAAAATGAAATAAGTTTTGTACATATTCCTCTGTGATCATCATTTCCACCTATTAAACTTTATACATTAATTTATTAGAATGTAAAAAGTCAAAAAAAATGAATTTAGATTTCCATTATCTATCCAAATATAAATTAATTTTATTTACATCTGTTCTAATTCACCACCATTTAACAATAGGTATTATTTATCACCCCTACATCAAGTGATTGAGCTAATGGACATGTTGGACATTCGCATTCCCTTAGCTCTGTAATACAATCCACACTTTTACCATTCCCACAAAAAAGCTTTTCATTTACATCAGAAGCACATTTATTGTAGGTTGCAAAAGTTTGGCAGATACATGAATCTTTATATGATGCTATAGCTTTTTTTTGGTCGCTTTCAGACATATCCAAAACATCATGAATCAATTGTTCAAATTTATCCAATATATTAACCCCCCCCCCTCTAGAATTTCTGGTTAGTTATATTATGAACTCTGTAACATATTAATTTTTAGAAATATGTAAATATAAATAGATAATAAGAGTCAAAACCAGAAAATTATCAATAATAAGCCATAAAATAGGCAGTAGGTTATATTCAATCTATTATATCCAAATTGTAAAATATATCTTATTTAAATAGTTAAATCAGGATAATATCTATTTAAAATTAAAATGGATAATAGGGTATGGGGAAAAAATTAAAAAAGGAAAAAGGTATTAAATGGATTTATTCGTTCTTGCAGAGTTGTATTTCAATAGCTGAAACATTACTGTTTGATCCTTCTCTGCTTGTCATTTCTTCTGTGCAGATATCTATGGAACCAACCGTTAAATCGGTCATAAATCTGTTCCTTACAATTTCTGCTACATCCACTGCCCTGCTTATTGCCCTTCCTCTAGCTTTCAACATTACTTCGGGAATTCCACTATTCATCTGAGTCACTACGGCTAAAACATAGTTCATTACTGGTTTGTTTCCAATGTATACGACATTTTCCTCTGACATCACTTAAACCTCCAAGTAATCCATAACTTATATATTATTCTTGATGATCTAATATATCCACTTATCCATTTGAGTTTCTAGAAGTTGCATAACGTATAATTCAATCATGAAATTATTAATAGATATTTAGAAATTAATCCCTAAGAATGATAAAACCAACTTAATACCGGCCAGCCCTAAAATTGCAATTAGAAGGAAATATATAGTTGTTATAACGGCCAGCGCATATCCTGCTACTATTAAATAACCATCCCTTTCAATCGTTCCCAATGCTAAAAATAACATACTATATGCTGGTAAAAAATCAGTTAATGGAACGGGTAAAGGTAACATTAATAAAAATGAACAAAATATCATGACAGAACTGTTTACATAAACCATATTTTCTTTACCCGCCAGTACTGTTAAACGTGGTTTAGTTACCCTTTCAAACTTTGTTAGAACAGTATTCATCCCATTTAAAATCTTTAACATATTATTCTGGGATATTTTATATTCCATGATACGTCTTGGTATGAGTGGATGTCTTTTAAGGATTATACCTAGATTTATCAGCAATATTGCCAATCCAAATGGTAAACTACTACCTGGAATCGACACTGGAAACAGAAACGGCGCAACAAGGACTAGACAAGACAGTAAACCTCCCTGCTCACCTATGAGTTCCAAAAAATCTTTGAAATTTATACCCTCTGCAGGTATTTCCTTAGATATTCTTGAAACTGAATCTGATGCTCTCTCTTTAGTAGAATAACTCATTGAATTGCAACCATATAAAATTATTATTAAAAATGATTAAAAACAGATATCTGTTGATATATTGGAGTAATAAGTTAATAAAATTTTTGAGTAGTAATAAAATTTTGATTATTTTAATTTATTAAATATTGGATCTAAAGTTCTCATACTAATCATTCGAATATTTTTAATGAAAGTTCAACCCAAATATACATATTGGATATAAAAAGTTTTTTTATATTAAATTTTATTACAGGTGTTTCAAATGCAATAAACTGAAAATATAGCCGGTGAAATGTCCTACAGGACCATGAACGGGATTGACAACAGTCATATAATGAAATATTTGGAAGGAACTAACGAAAACTCATCAACAGAGATATTCAAGAAAAATAGGGAATATTATATTGCAAGTGCTAATAAAACAATTTCAAAACTCGAACTAACAAAAAAACGGGTAGAATATAGCCATCTGAAAAAAATTTTAGAGAAATGGTCTGTAATAAAATTTCAAACGCCATAATATGGTTGAATGATCTAAAGGAGTATATTAATATAGTTTCTAAATCTTCTGATCTTTTAAAATCCAATCAGTACAAAAAGTGGCATGCATTTAAATTGATACCATCAGCAGCAGCAGCAGCAGGACTTATAATTACAACATCAATTAACAGTAAAATAGTAGAATTAAATAAAAACCAATCAGATTTAGATAAAAAACTTCTTAGAAGTACCCATGCACATAATAATAAAGCAGAATCTATTTTTAAATATTTATTAAATTTAACAAAAAGTTCTGATTTTAAAGAAGCTGAAAAGTTACGTATTGAAGGATATAGAGAATGTGTTCTTGTAGAGAAAAAAATAAATAAGTTATTAAATTAGTTTTTAAGGATTATTTCCTATTTTTTTAGTTTATTACCAATATTAAATGCTCGACCAATATTTTTACCCACACCATAATAGGCCATTCCTGCAGGGTCGAACATGAAAGGTTTAATTTTATTTATATCTGGAATTCCATTGGAATCTGCTGCATTTTCCTCAACCTTAACATCCATAATTTCACCAGTTAATTGGATATGCACTCCCAAATCCACTTTATGAACCAATTTACATTCTAATATTAATGGAAATTCCTTAACATATGGTGCATCTACAATTTCTGATTTTACAGGGGTTAATCCACTATCTGAAAATTTGTTAGCATCCCTTCCTGATACTATACCAAAGTAATCTGCTTCAGTTACACGATCTTCAGATGGAATGCTGATTGTAAATGCTTCCCTTTTATAAATATTTTCCAACGTGTATCTCTGTTTCTGAAGAGAAATAGAAACACATGGAGGTTGTGAACATGCTATTCCTCCCCATGCAGCTGCCATCACATCGGGTTTTCCATCTTTATCATATGTCCCCACAATAAAAACAGGGGTTGGATATACAATTGTTTTTGCTCCAATAGATTTTTTCATAATTTTTTTCCTCCCATATAAATTAATTTTCGTTTAGATAACCAAAAAAAATATTAATTCAACCAAGTTGTGGATTTTTTTGTATTAGGACGGGGTGTGTTAGGGAATTGTTTAGCAGGATATCCTATTGCACATCCATTAATCCCATATTTTCCTTTGGGAATGTCTAAAAGTTTTAAAAACTCTTCATCTTCAACCATTTGAGATGTTAATGAAACCAAACCAAACCCAAGATCGAGTTCAGTTGCTTTAAGCCACATATTTTCAAGACAATGAGCTATAGATTCCTGTTCAACTGGAGGTACTCCTCTTAACTCTGCAACAATAACAAAATAAGGCGCAGTTCCTACTCCAAGAACTCCATTATCAACTATCATCTGAAGTTTCTCCATGAATGGCTGGACTTTTCCCTTGAGGAAAGGTTTTTCAGTTACCATCCTCTTAAAATGATTCAAACCTTCCTCAGCTTTTTTATGCATCAAATTGCCTGCAATTTCCATGCTTTTACCACCGTTTTTGAAAACAAAGAAACGTCTGAAATCTTCATTATCTCCAACAGCCTGTGCTGCGTACGGTGCTAACATTCCTGCATTTAAAATGTCTTCAATATTTTCCTTTGAAGGGAATTCATCCTTGAAAAATCTTGTGGTGTGCCGGGATTTTATTATTTCATCAAATATTTCGTTACAGTCATTATCATTGTTGATTGTCATTAAAAAACCTCCAAATCTATTATTAAAATAATCATATCATAACAAATTAATATTACATACTAAAGTTTGTAAGTTATTCTAATTATTATTAGCTATCAAAAATGAACTACCAAATAGAATATCTTTAAATAGTTTAAGGTTTACATTAAACATTAACTATTACTAATTTTTTATTTATATATTCAAACCCAAAATTTAAAAGGGGAAATGATATGGAAGAAGAGAAATTTTTAAGTCTTTTAAATGAAGAGCTTATAATTTCCCTGGGATGTAAGAACCAACAGCCATAGCAATTGCTGCAGCAACAGCAAGAAAATATGTCCTGGGTGGAAATATTATCCATGTAAAGGTAAAAGCTTTCGTAATGTGATAAAAAATGCCCTTTCTGTTGGTATTCCCGGAACTGATAGTTGTGGTATTAACCTAGCAGCAGCTTTAGGAATATTTGCATGTAATTCTGATAAAAATCTACAAATACTGGCAAATATCAAACCAACAGATATTCAAAAGGCCATAAAAATGGTTAAACAAGATTTAATTACAGTTAAACTGGCAAATACTCATAAAAAGTTATATATTGAAGTAGTTATTGAAACGGATATATCCTGTTCTAAAGTCATTATCGAAGAACACCATGATAATGTAGTTTTAATTGAGGTTGATGGGAATACCATAAAAAACAACCAATGTAAAGACACCAGATATTCAACCATGATAATGGACAGTTAGATTATCTGGACTTAGATTCAATATTGAAGTTTTTAAAAACAGTAGACAGTGAAAAACTGGATCTTATAAAGCAATGTATTGAAATAAACACCAAAATATGTTTGGAAGGTTTGAAAAAACCTTATGGACTGAGTGTTGGTCGAAGTATTAAAAATAAGATGGAAATGGGATTTTTAGTCGATGACACAGTAAATTAAGCTACAGCTTTAACAGCAGCAGGATCAGATGTTAGAATGGCAGGTAGCAGTTTACCAGTAATGAGTAATTCGGTAGTGGAAACCAGGGTATATCAACAACCATGCCGGTTGTTGTGTTTGGTGAAGGTGCAGATGAAGAGAAGATTATAAGAGCCGTCACACTCAGTAATCTGGTAACAATCTATATAAAATTAAAGTTAGGACGTTTATCTGCATTATGTGGTGCATCAATATCTGTAACAGGTGCATGTTGTGGAATCACCTATTTAATGGGTGGTGATGAATCAAATTAAATCATCAACACAGAATATGATGGGAAATCTAACAGGAATGATCTGCGACGGTGCAAAAGCGGGATGTGCACTTAAAGTAGCAACTTGTACAAATGCAGCTATACAATCAGTAATTGTAACATTAGAGGGAAATATGATCGGATCATCTGATGGAATAATTGAGGAAAATGCAGTTGATACAATAGAAAATTTCTGTACAATAGGAAACAGTGGGATGATCGAAGCTGACAAATTAATATTAGATATAATGCTTAAAAAAATAATTGCACCCTTAAAGAGTGATTATCATTAACTATCAGAATTCTCTTATTGATATTCAGATTATAACTTTAATTTTAATATGAAATCAATTAGTTAATCCCAATAACTTAGCCCGATTTTTCCTCGGATATATATTATGTCAATTCAAGTTTTAGGCTTGCCTTTATTGTATAAACGTCTGAATTTGATAAATATATATGTGAACACTATTATTGTGCCTATTATACCTACTATTACTCCAATACTCATAGTAATCCTTCCACTAATTAATATAATTTTTTTCCGGTTATAAGTTAATACGTTTAAAGACTACTTAATAGAATAGGAGTTAAAATGAGAAAACTAATTTGGTGGGTATTTGCCGGCACTGCAGGGGGACCTAATCGTGCACGTATTGTCATGGCACTGAAAGATAGACCATATAATGCTCATCAACTCGCAGAAAAACTGGATCTCAACTATAAAACAGTGCGACATCATCTCAAAATTTTAACAGATAACAACATGATAACTTCTACAGGAAAAAATAAGTATGGTGAACTCTATTTTCTATCCAGTAACATGGAAGAAAATTATGATATTTTCAAGGATATTTGGAAAGAATTGAATTGATACTAATCACAAATTTAAAATAATGTATATAATAATCACACTTTAGAGAAAGGGGATAAAAAATGGTAGTAGAGAATTTAGGACCCGAGATAAGGATAGTAATTTATATTACAGTTGTGGTGGGAGTTGCAAATGTATTTTTGTTATTGGGATTGCTTCGAACCTATTGGAAAACTTATAAAGAGGTAAAATCTCAGTTTACTATAGGTCTACTATACTTTGCATCGTTTTTACTCATCCAGAATCTCCTAGTTACCATAGCTATGGGAATTCCATTATTACTCCCAGTGTTACCCTTTTCAATACCTGATTCTGATTTTGTAAGACCTCATTTTGCACTGTTATTTATCAATTTGATACAGCTGGTGGCACTTGTCATACTCTACAGGATAACTAGGGAATAAAAGAATATCATGTACATTATTTTTTTTATCCTGAGAACTGTCCAAGGAATCCTTTAACAGTATCTTCAACAGATGTTACTTCATCGGTATTTGGAATTTCACTAGAGAAAGGATATTCTTTTAAAGGGAAGAGTTCAAGTATATTTAGACCATTTTCTGTTGAAACAGTTGTAAAACGTTTATAATCCCCTTCGGGGATTTGACTTATGATTCCCACCAGTTTTTCTTCATTTTCTTTGTTTAATCCTTTAATTAAAAATTTAATGAAATGTCTTTGAGATTCGAAAGAATAGCCATATTCTAATACATTCACTTCAAACATATTAATCACCAATTTTATATATTAATTAAAAACTATTTAATTGTAATTTTTAAACTTGGTTAAATGTTACTCAATCCAATTCATACTTAGAATAAAATGTGCAGGTTACTATTGATATAAAATTTTTGGAATAAATCGATAAGTATATTCTCGTTGGGTGTAAACTATCTTATTGGTTTAAAATCCCTCGAAATGTTTGGTGATGCCCATGAAGAAAATACTTTGGTGGCTTATTGCCGGTACAAAGGGCGGTGTTAATCGAGCCCGGATAATAAATGTATTGGAGCAAAGGCCCTATAATGCCCATAAACTGGCTGAAAAATTAGAATTAGATTACAAAACAGTGCGGCATCATATTAAAATTTTGGAAGATAACAATGTTATTACATCGTCTGGAGAAAAATATGGGACAATGTACTTTCTTTCATCTTCAATGGAAGAAAATTATGAACTTTTCCAGCAAATATGGCGTGAAATGAAGGAAAATTAGTAGGTGATTATGTGGTTAATGAATCAGTTCCAGGAAATCAGAGTATGGGAGGAAATGGATTTGTAAGAAATCCCCTAGATGATCCTACCTTAGCCATAGTCGCAGCCGTAGTATGCGCAGCGAATATTGGACTACTCTTAATATTGCTATTTACATATGTTGCAAGTTACAGAAAACTTAAATCCCAGTTCACCCTAGGTTTGGTCATATTTGCAACACTGTTAATAGTACAAAACATAATGTTCATGTTCTTTTTATTAGTTAGATCAGGATTTCACGGCCCGGGGATGGGATTTCCCGTACTTAGTCTGAGTGTTGTGGAGTTTGGTGCGCTTCTAGTTCTTTTAAAGACCACATGGATATAAAAATTTTATTTAATAACAGTTCAATAAGAACTAAATTTATTTTTTAGAATCCTTAATCTTAAAATTCTATGTTGTTTCTTTTATTAATGGTAATGAAGAATTGTTGAAGAAGTTTAGTATGATATAATAGTTTTTATCTGTAATATACTACGATGAAATCCGCATTCGTTATATATTCCATTAAGCTATCTTCTTAATTATTATTTCATTATAATCCTTACCTTAATTTCAATGTTTTAACGTAGATTTCCTTAATCAAGTAAGTTTGATTAATTTGGTATTAAACATAGAATAGTTTGTTAATTCTTTAGGTTGTTAATAAATTTTGATAATTAAAATTTTATTATTCTAAAAGTCTGTTGATTTAACTGAATAATAATTGAAATCCGTTATAAAGATAGATTATAGCAAATATGGATATTAATATCCCTAAAATATTCATTATATACCGATAAATTTTACCCGTAATAAATTCACGAGATCTACCAGTAATATAAGTTACACATATTTTTGAACCCAATAAAAAAATATAGAAACTTATAATAAACTCTAAAGGAGCTATTGAATTTATCGTATAAGCCGGGATAATAATAGTACTTCCAATTGTTATCCAAAATATGTATGGAGAAGGATTCAAAAGATTTAGAGTCACTCCTTTTCTCAGAGATTTAAGTTTACTTACATCAACATCTAATGGTTTAAATTTAAAGCTTTCATAAGCTAAATATACAAGATAAACCCCACCAAGAATGGAAATAATACCTAAAATTGATTTGTATCCTTCAAAAAATGATATAATTATTAGAGATATGATTATAAGTGGTATGTCTGAAATTAAAGGTGCAAAAGCAACTTTTAACCCTTATTTAAATTCATGTTTTATGGTTGAACACAACAAGCAAAAGCATTGGTCCTGGTGATAAACCAGCATAAATCCCAAGTAAAATTCCGTCAAATACTAAATCTATAATAATAATCATCTATTTTTTTTATAATTTTGGCAACTTAAAAAAAAATCCAATCCTTGAATTGTCTCTTGTACAATGAGATTTATACTATTTTTTTTATTAATCTATTCTAGGTAACTACGAAACCAAAAACCTTTACATACCCTTTCATAATATTATATCGTTTACTTCGGTAATTATCGAATTATAAAATAAATGAAAAAGAAATGATTTAATAAAGTAAATGAACTTTTTACAACTTCGATCAAGTAAATTTTAAATTTTTCTTATCAAAAAAAATTCAAAAGTTTCCCCATTAATAAACCATAAAAATGTTAAAAAAGGAGAAAAACTAAACATGAAATCTACAATTTATTATTTTTCTGCAACAGGAAATTCACTAGAAATTGCCCGCCAAATATCAAAAGGACTAGATGACTGCACAATTAAATCTATGACCACACCACTGCCAAAAGAACCCGTTGGTGGTTCAAATGAAATTATTGGATTTGTATTTCCTGTTTATTATATTGGTTTACCTATATTGGTTAAAAAATTTGTTGAAAAACTTAATATCCTCCCTGGAACTTACTGTTTCGCAGTTACAAATTTTGCTAGAATGGGGAGTAATACGTTAGGCATTTTAGAAAAAATTCTTCAAAAGAAGGGTATTAAATTAGCCTATGCAGAATGGGTAAAGATGCCAACAAATTATATTGTAAACTATCCACCCCCTAATCCAGATAAACTACAAGAAATGTTAAAAAATAGTAGGACCAAAGTTGATATTATTGCTAAAAATATTTCTAATAATGCTCAAAAACCTGTGTCAATGAATATATTATCATGCATATTGACTGAAAATTTGAATCGAGTTCTTTTAAGAAATATCTCTAAATGGGATGTAAAATTTGTATCAGACAATAAATGCACATGTTGTGGACAATGCGCAGAAGTATGTCCTGTAGATAACATAAAAATTGAAAAATGCCATCCTATCTGGCAACATCACTGTGAAAGATGCCTTAGATGTATTCAATGGNNGTTGAAAATTTTATAGAAACTAAAGATTTATAAGATTAAAGTATTCCATATAGATGACTAATCAAATTAAATAATTTATAAACTACCAAAATTTAATTGGGATATGGTGAGAGGATTAAAAATAAATCTTAAATTTTATTTTTTTAAATTAATTTATAAATGTTTCCAATCTACCCCTATTATGCTCAAAATGATCTATTTCTAAGAGGAATGATTAATTCCTTAACAATTATCTGTTATGTTATGGAATAAAATCTGTTTTACTCGATTCATTTATTATTCTGACTGTTTGAGTTTTTTTTAAGTATGGCCCTAAATTTTATGGATATTTCTAATTAAATTCATCAAAAGAGTATAAAAAAAATGATTTAAATCTAAATATTCGAAAACGCCGGGACTGGGATTTGAACCCAGGACGAGCTGATGCTCAACAGGATTTCGAATCCTGCGCCTTACCTGGCTAGACTATCCCGGCAATTAAATAATTTAATATAACTATTCTATTAAATTCTATTGGAATATAATTATTTGCTTTTATTTTACTCAAACCCCATTTCAAATGTTTGTACATTGGAAAAAATTCAACTAATATTATAAACATATTTAATGTAGTCATTTAATTTGAGGGGGATGAATAAAAATGGGTATCGATTTTAGTATGCAAAACATCAAAAAATGTCTTTGCATGAAATGTGCAGTCCAAATTGAAAGCCAATGTGTGAAATATAAGCAAAAACTCATGCTGTTAATGAAAAATCAGGATCTTGACAGTCCAATGATGATGAGTCCCGATAGAGTACCTGGAGTTTATTGCTCAACTGGTAAAGCATTATGTAAAGATATTGATACAAAAAAGGTATGTAAATGTAATGAATGCCCAATTTGGAAGGAAAAAGAACTTGAAAAAGGCACCCCTAGCAGATATTTCTGTGAGAATGGAAAGGCACCTAAACATTAATTTTTAATGTTGGTACTAATCAATTTCAACTAATATTTCATTTCTTCTTAAAAAACTTGGAACTGCTGGATTGTTGTACTGTGCAACTATGAAGTTAGATCTAGGATTTAAGTTTTTCTTATCAAGCCATTTCCTCATTTCTTCCATTTTTTTGTATGCAAGTTTCTTTTTAACTCTCCCAGAAAATCTTAATACTGCTGTTTTCTGATTTTTAACTTCTTTAAACTTGATTCTTGGATCATCGGGCTCAGGAAGAGTTTCTAATGTATATTTCGATGGCATGGTAAATGATATCCTATGCATCTTCTCTCCATATGTTTCTTCTGAAACTGGAGCATTCATACTAATTTTTTCAGAATCTTGGGATGATTCTTGTGTAACCGGTGAAGCCATAGGTATCTTCTCAGACTTGACTGCTTCTTGTGTAACTGGTGAAGCCATTGAAATTTTCTCTGACCCTTTTATCTTTTCTTCAGAGACCGGTGTGGTCATAGGTATACTTTTTCTTTTCTTATTACCTCCAAAAATATAATTGGCAAGTATTCTAAATCCAATTGTTACAGCACTGTTGTAGTCCGATTCAACATCTACTTGTGCTAGTATATAGTCTGGATATCTCCTAATTTCGAAGTGATCATCCTTTTCTTTTAATGTATATACTGGGCTTTCTGTCATGATTAACACATCTAGTAATAGTATGGTTATAACAAAATATAAATATTTGGTAAATCGACATAAAAGTGCAGGATTTCATCATAAACTAAAAAATGTGCTTATTTAATGTTTGTGGTTTAATTTTTGATCATAATATTTTTATACTTTACTTTGAAAGTTTATCTAGAGTCTGAAAGGAGGCGGTTATTTCACAAATAATACCTTTCTTATCTCTATTTTACGAGGGATTTGAGGTTTAACCTCAAACATATCCTCGTAATAAATTTATTTTAACAATAATTTTTTATAATTTAACTATTCTCAGATATCAACTATGGTAATATTAAAAATAAAGTATTATATCCACATTTTATGAATTTATTCGTATCAGTTTTGGTTTAAAGATTCAGAAACTGTTTGAATGGATGTCTATTTTAAAAAAACAAGATTATTTGATCATATATAAATTATTATAAATCGGGAAAATCAGGAGATTTTAATCTACATTATAATTATATAGTGAATGGAATTATGAGTTGGTAACAAAAATTGGTATCGTTAATAATTTTCTGATGATTTTATGTGTAATTTTGTTAATCTTAATGTTTAAATACAATTCATGCAAAATCATTGAATAGGAATTATATAATCCATTTGGGGATGATGCTATTTTAGACCAAGAACGGGATGAAATTATTAATAAACTTGAAAGTGATTTAAAGACATTGGAAACCAAAAATCTCGAGTTAAAATATGCTAACAGAAATTTGATTTCAACACTTTCAGAACAGAAAAATATGTTGAAGACACTCAAAACTAAAATTAGCAAATTAGAATCCTCAAAAGTCGAAGCCCATTCATATGAAAAGCTCGATAAAGAGCATAAAAAATTAATTGAAGATTATAAAAAGCTTCAAACACAAGAAGAAATATCCCAAGAAGAAATATCCCATTTAAAAGAATTGATTCCCGAAGAAAAGCCTTCTAATGGTTTGTTTGGAAGATTTATGAAAAGAAAACCTTCAGAAGATGAAGAAAAAAATTTGGATGATCCTATCTCTGAATCAAAAAAATAGGGTTCAAAATAATAATATTAAATATTTTCATAGTTTGAATTGAATAATAAATTTGTTTAAAGGATTTTGTTGGATTGGATAATATTTGAAATCCTTTTATAAAATTTTTTGGTGTTTTAAAATGGTTTTCCACGTAATGATAATACCTACACTCGGCTGTCCCTCGAACTGTGCCTACTGCTGGAGTTCTGAGGAAGATTCAGAATTAATGACTATTGAAACTATTGAAGAAGTTGTAAAATGGCTTGAAAACTTCCGTGACGACACAGTAACAGTAACATTCCATGGAGGAGAACCCTTACTTGCAGGGTTTGATTTCTATCAAAAAGCACTTCCAATACTAAATAATGGTTTAGAACATCTTAAACCAGCATTTGCCCTTCAAAGTAATCTTTGGAATCTTACAGATGAAATGGCTGAACTATTCAGCGAATACAACATTCCAATAGGTTCAAGTATTGATGGTCCTGAAGAACTTAATGACTACCAGAGGGGTAAGGATTACTATAAAAAGACTATGAGGGGATATGAAATTGCCAAGGCCCATAATCTGAAGGTGAGTTTCATATGCACCTTCACATCCCATTCAATAAACTATAAGGAAGATATAGTTAAATATTTCCTAGAAAATGGATTAACACTTAAATTACATCCTTCACTCCCATCTATGCGTGATGAAAATCCGGAAAAATGGGCTCTTTCACCAGAAGCATATGGTGAATTATTAGTTTATTTATTAGACAAATATCTTGAGCATATGAATGAAATTGAAATTATGAATATCGATAACCTTGCAAAAAGTGTTTTCCGTAGAAGGGGAACTGTATGCACATTTGTAGACTGTATGGGAGATACATTTGCTATTGGCCCTAATGGTAGTATATATCCTTGTTACCGTTTTGTTGGAATGCCCGAATATGTGATGGGAAATGTGTATGATAATCCCAGTATGGAGGATCTAGCACAATCAGCACCATGGCAACTTCTCCAGGAGTTCAAGGAATATGTAGATGCTGATTGTAAAAAATGTACCTATATCAAGTTCTGTAGAGGAGGTTGTCCATATAATGCACTGGCAATAACAGATGCCAAATTAGAAGGTGTAGACCCGCATTGTAAGGCCTATAAGCGTATATTCAAAGAGATAACTGACAGGGCAACTAGGGAGATGTTATCTGGATCTGGAATGGTGCCAACCGATCCCAAACAAGATAAAAAGGGTAAAAATAATATCATGTCCATAATGTTGAAGGGCACCTAAATTCAATCCTAAAATCCATATAAATTCCTTTAAACAATTTTCAATTTAAATCCAGTTGTATTAAAACTCCAAGAACTTTAAATAGTATTCCGAATTTTCAAATACTTAACCGGGAACTAATAGATGAGATTTAAACTAAAATCATGAGCTGATAAGATTATGATCGATGCAGAAAATCTTACAAGAAAATTTGGTGAATTAACCGCAGTAGATGATCTTACTTTCCATGTTGAAGAAGGTGAAGTTTTTGGCTTTCTTGGCCCAAATGGTGCAGGCAAAACAACTACCATAAGGATGCTCACTGGCCTAATATCAAAAACCAGTGGTAAAGCCCAGATAGGAGGTTATGATATTGGTAATAGTGAGGATATGCAGAAGATCCGGAGAATGATAGGTGTACTACCGGAAAATGTTGGTCTCTATGAAAATTTAAGTGCTTATCAGAATCTAGATTATTATGGTAGATTCTATAAAATCAGTGCTGAGCATAGGCATGAGAGAATCGAGTATTTTCTTAATTTGTTAGGACTCTGGGATCAGAGAAATTTGAGAGCTGGAAAGTTTTCTAAAGGTATGAAACAAAAACTAGCTATAGCCCGAGCCTTAATTCATGACCCTCAAATCTTATTTTTAGACGAACCAACAGCAAACCTTGATCCGGAGGCTTCTAAAACAGTGCGGGATTTTATTCTTGAATTAAAAAGTGAGAACAGAACTATTTTTCTTAATACCCATCTTTTAGATGAAGCCACCAGAATATGTGACCGGGTTGGAATAATGAAAACAAAACTTCTTGCTATAGATACTCCCAAAAATTTGAGTAAAACTGTAAGTAGTACTAAAACCGTTATTCAAATTGAAAAAATTAATTATAAGATTATAGAAGCTGTTAAAAAAGCTAAACCCGGGAAAGTAGAGGTTAATGGCAATAAAATTATTGTTGAAGTGGTTGATGCAGTGGAGGAAAATCCTGATATTCTAGAAGCAGCTTTTACTGCAGGAGGCCGCATACAATTAGTAACTGAGGTCAATCCTACTTTAGAAGAAGCTTATCTGAAATATGTTAGGAGTTCTGATTAAAATGGATTTTGAAAACAGTTGGAATGTTGTTAGTAAAGATTTTGCAATATTTAGAAATAAGAAAAGCATTCTTTATACTTTAACCATACTTCCATTTGCAGTTGGAATTGGTTTCACCGTAATCTTATCACTTATTCATAATGCGAGTCCATCTCCATATTCCACTTATATTCCTGCTTTTAATGGGTTTTTATTTTGGTTCATTATTTTAGCGGCAATTATCCCTACTGCTGTTGCTTCTTATAGTGTGATGGGTGAGAAAGTTGAAAAAACATTAGAACCACTCTTGGCAACACCTCTAAGTGATGGTGAAATCATTCTAGGGAAAATATTATCTTCTTTCATACCATGTATAGTTGCAACCTATCTTGGTGCAGTCATATTTATGATAGGCATTGATATTATTACTTCCCAACAATTGGGTTATATTCTGTATCCTAATTGGACTGCAGCTGTCTTTTTACTTCTGGCTACACCTCTTGCTTGTCTTTTTGGTACTGAATTCAATACCCTCATCTCAGTAAGAGTTAGCGATGTTCGAACAGCACAAAGTTATGGGGGTGCAGTATATTTCCCTTTACTTATTGTATTCATTTTAGGAGAAGCCGGATATATTACACTAGACATTAAAACAATACTAATATTTTCAGTTATACTCGTAGTTGTGGATATAATCATTTTTTATATAAATAAATCCCTTTTCCAGAGAGAAGAGATAATCACAAGATTTAGTTGAGAATATAATTAAAAATTTTTGTTATAGAGATGAATAAATTTTTTTCTTTAATAGTATCAAAATTATAATTTGGAGGAGTAAAAACATGAAACTTGGTAAATTAGATGAAAAATGTCCTAAATGCGGATGTAAAGATAAAACACTTAAAAGGGATATTGAGTCTGAAAACTATGCACATGCTAAAACAGGAGCACTTCTATGTAGTGAATGTGGATATGTATTTAAAAAACGTGACGATAAAGAAAAAAAACAAGAATAAATCTTTATTTAAAATAATCTTTCATTTTTATTATTTTATATTTTTTATCCAACCTTTTCAAATATAAAAAAGAAATGATGTGGGTATTCACTTCAACTTTTAGAATCTGATATTATATGTCCACATATATCTCCTACTAGTTTCAATGAATCAAGATAAAGTTTAGTTTATCTAGTTAATCTGTTGATCATTATTTTTTTTAAGAGCATTATTAACAACAAAAATAGGTTATCAAACTATGAAAATCTTATTTCTTCCTAAAATGAGCTTTACCGTCAGATTATAGAAATACAACAGTAAAAATAAATCAAATTTAATATAAACAACACTATGACACTTATTTCTTTAAAAAGTGTTACAATTAATAGATAATCATTGCTAAATGCATGCATAGGTTTTAATACCCAAGTATACATTTATTTAAATAGGTAAACTTTTAAGTTTAAAATGAAGATTATTGTTGAGCATTTAAAGACCAGGCCCCATGAATGGATTATTGCACAACATTCTATAAAGAAGCAATGAAAGTATTTTTAATTCTGATCAAATAAATAAAAAAACAATATTGCTAATTACAACCATAGCGGCATTTTTAACTCCTTTTATGGGTTCGTCGGTAAATGTAGCTCTACCCATGATTTCACAGGAATTAGTTGTTAATTCTATTTTATTGAGCTGGATAACAACTTCATTCTTCTAACTTCAACCATGTTAGCAGTTCCTTTTGGAAGACTTGCAGATATCTATGGAATGAAAAAGATTTACATAATGGGGATTATTTTCTTTACAATATCAACATTTCTAGCTGCTCTATCTCCTTCTGCATATTTTTTAATCTTTGCAAGAGTACTACAAGGTATTGGAAGCTCAATGATATTTGTTACAGGAATGGTTATTATAACATCAGTATTTCCTCCAAGGGAAATGGGTAAAGCCATTGGAATAAATGTGAGTGCAATATTTGCAGGACTGGTGATGGGGCCGTTAATTGGAGAAATATTAACTCAATCTCTGGGTTTGAGAAGTATATTTTATATAATTGTCCCACTGGGAATTTTAACAACAATACTTGCTATAACTCAACTTAGGGGAAAAGAATGGGCATCATGTAAAGGGGAAAAAATTGATTTAACAGGATCAGTACTTTATGCAATCACATTGTTACTTATTTTGGCAGGATTTTCTGAAGTAACAAAATTTATAGGTCAATTGGTGATAATTGCAGGTCTTATTGAATTAATAGGATTTGTATTTTGGGAATTAAGGGTAGATCATCCGGTTTTAGACATTAAACTCTTCCTTAAAAATAAAATTTTTGCATTTTCCTGATTTACAGCATTTATAAATTTTACGGGTATATTTACAGTTATATTTTTATTAAATCTTTATTTACAGTTCATTAAGGAATTAGATCCTTATGAGGCTGGACTAATTCTTGCCGTCCAATCCATAGTTATATTTCTACATCCCATATTGCTGGAATACTATCAGATAAATATGAATCCAGAATATTGGCCACGATAGGAATGATAATTACAACCGTTGCGCTTATAATTTTCGCATTTTTAAATGCAGAAACCAGTATTTATTTGATAATTTTTAGCCTGGTTCTACTGGGTTTTGGATCTGGTATCTTTTCATTCCCAAACACTCATGCAATTATGAGTTCGGTTGAAAAAAAATATTTAGGTATTGCATCTGCAACATTAAGTATGGGAATTGTTCTGGTTATATTTTCAATATATGTTGGTGATGTTCAGTTTAATCCGGGAAATTATCTCAGTTACTTCAACGTATTAATGTTGTATCTTACTATTTCAGCAGTACTAGGATTTATAGCAATATTCTTTTCAATAGCACGTAATTGAAAATAAACTCATTTTTTAGGTTTAAATTATCCATTAAAACTATATAATACCATAAAACAAGGTTTAAGGATTATTTGAAAGTATTTCAATACTTTCTCATAAGATATGTATTTAAACATTATAATTGATCTTTTTAATTTTAGAGCCTATATCTTATGCTATCGATATGAAATGGATTATCAAATAAATTTTTTTTTTAGATTTTATTTTTTAAATTAATTGTAGCATATTTCTCTTTATTTGTTGGATAATAATCACAAAATGATTGTAGAATTGCATAATATTGTTTAATTTTGTCTGATGATATTTTCTTCTTTTATCCTGAATCTAATTTATTATATTCAAATTTTAAGAATCTTTATATTAAGCTATAATCAACATTAAGGTGAGAAAAATGAATATAAATGAAAACATTACCGATTCTCTGCAATATCCCATTAAAGATTGGGTAAAAATAATATTAGTAGGAATAATCTTGATAATTCCAATCGTGAATCTTATTGGCCTAGGATATTACTTAAGAATCATAAAATCAACTTTAACGGGTTTAGATGAACTTCCAGATTTTGAACGTGTTGGAGAACTATTTATTGATGGTATAAAAATTTTTATAATCTGTATAATCTACTCAATCATACCTTTAATCTTCTATGCACTTTCAGTTGCCTTTGCAAGATCTGAAACAGTTTCCAGTTCTACAATTACTTCATCAATATTTTCCAGTTACCTACCTGGATTAACCGGAATATCATTGGTATTTTTAATAATAGCCTTTATTTTAGCCCTAATAATCAGCATATTTGCATATATGGGTATAACTAACATGGTTTACCATAGTGAAATAGGTGCGGCATTGAGATACAGTGACATAGTGAATAGAATTGCAGCAATTGGATGGGGAAATTACATCCTTTGGTGGATAGTAATGACTTTAATTATAATAGTTGCAGGGGTTATCCTTAGTATAGTTGGTGGAATTTTATTATACTTTATCTTGGGTTTTCTGGTCCTTTTATTGGGATATAGCTATTTAATAATATTCCAAGCAAGAACTGTTGCATTGACATTTGCATCTAGGAGAGAATAATAAGATGGTGATGAACATCCAGTAACTAGCCCAGTTTTAGATTTTCAATCCTTTTTGTAAATGGTTTCTTATTTGGAGGTGTTTAAATTAAATATAAATGGATATTATTATTTCTAATACTTACAATGTTATTAGGTTTAAATTCAGGATGTGTAGCTGCAACTGTGAATTCTACTACTACACAATCTAATACAAATTATATAATCGGTTATTATATAAACCCCAACGACACACCCATATCAGAAATCAATTTCAAAGCCTTAAAAAGCGCCGGGATAACAGATATATACGTTTTAGTTACTAATAATAATTATTTACCAGTACTATCAGAAGCTCAAAAAAAAACTGATGCCGTTGGGATAAGGACCAACGCATGGGTATATCCAGGGTTCAGTCATGCCTCACAAGTCGCTCAGATGAAAATAGGAGTACAATTAGATGTGGAAACATATAATATGCCAGCATATCTTTTACAAATTCTGGCCATGAGGTTGGCCACCTATGGACAAACATTCTCACTTACAGTTAAACCCGACGGATGGGATGGAAACCAATATTACTATCTAATTGCACCTTTATGTGACTATATTGTTCCCCAACTTTATGTAGGTGAATACAGACAGGGAAATACAGGTCTTACAAATAAAGTTAAAAATTATAATCAAATCTACAATCTCTACGATATAATTTTCCCTGGAAAAATTGTGGCCGGACTTGAAACATATCAATCAGATAAAAATACAACTCCCAAGAATTTAAGTACATTATCAGCAGAAATCAAAGCTGTAAAACCATATACACATGGGATAATCCTATTCCGGTATGGATTATCCAACTTCAATGGTTAGAATAAATCTAGTTATCAACTATCGTCTCTTGAATTATATATTAGTAATAGAAAATGTTAATTGAAACTGAAATGTTACATTTTTTTCTCAATAAGGCAAATTAAATGACACAAATTTTTTTTCTTTAATTCAACACTTAATGGATTTGAATATTGTAATAGAAGGGAATTAAGCAACCATCACATCATTTCTTCTTCATCCATGGAATAGCTAAGAAATTCACTTGTTAAAAAAAACAACAATCAGGTAGCATATTATCGCTACAATGAGCATAATTACGAATAGAATGGTCTTATAGAAGTATATACCATCAAAGAATTAATATCAAAATTAATGTAATTACACATCCTTAGGGTCAATGCCCTATCCGATACGTCTTTTAGCAAACCAAAGTTCTTTAGTTATTCTATCCCTTTATCCTTCTCCATAATTTTAACTTAGGCTTTTTTTAGGAAGTCTGTAAAATTGAAGGTTTAATCCAAAAAATAAAAATACCAAATCTATTATCTCGAGCCCACAGCTAAATCTTCGAGTCGTCCAATCCTAAATTTCATTTTTGTTTTCATTCAAAAAAAATAAATCGCTGCCATATACAATATTAGACATTTTTGTAATACAAAAAAACATTTTTTCGTGATTAAATTAATTTTTAAATACATTACCCATTATTTTGAGTGTTGAGGTACCAATCACCTTGTGATTGATCTGACTGTAAAAAAGTTCCTTTTACCTCTTTTGCTTGAGATAATACGGTAAGCACAGCGAGGATAAATATACTTCGACAAAGTATTCCCACCTGTGTAAAGAATCCATATGGTGCAGAGTAACCAAATATGTTCACAGAAGGCAAAGCATTTATTTGTGATAATTGTTCAGAGATTATGTAGTTTTCACTATCTTTATCGGTTGCTATGGAACCCGTTAACATAAATTAGATTCCAACACTCACCATCAAGTTCAATAAATTATAATAAACAATTTGTTTTTTTATAATATCATATAACCTACCTTATCCCTTGCATCATGGTTTCCAATCTTTTCCTTATAACAAAGAGTATTACCATTGCTATGATTGACATCACAACAAATATCATGAAGAACGATGAGAAGGTGGTGATTGGTATTCCAGTAGATATGGTGTCGGTAAACTTGGATCGGGATATAATGTACTTAACTATCCAGCAAGTATATTGGCAAATGCACTTGTCAAGAACCATACACCCATCATTAGACAAGCAAATTTAGCAGGTGAAAGTTTTGATACCATAGACAAACCTATTGGTGATATACACAGCTCTCCAAATGTGAAAAGTACATAGGCACCCACAAGCCACAAGGGACTAATGGTTGCAGCACCAGCATCCAATGTTTTAGATGCAAATACCAATACCATAAATCCAAGAGAAAGTAAACATAAACCAGCACCCATTTTAACGGGAATTGATGGTTCTCTTCCCATGTCTTTTAGATAAAGCCATAATCCTGCAAAAAATGGTGCAAACAATAGTATTGCAATTGGATTTACAGATTGAAACCATGACGCAGGAATAACGAAATTTATAGATGTTACAACCCTATCAAAATGTTGTTCTGCTAGAAATGTTAATGACACTCCCGCCTGTTCAAATGCAGTCCAGAAGAATATTCCAAAAAATGCCAGGATAACTATTACCATTATCCTCTGTTTTTCGATCCAAGTTAATAGCTCATCTTTTTTACAGCCTTCCTTGCTATATTTATGTACTGGTTTTTCCCCTACAGCATTAACCATCAGGATCAACCAGATACTTCTTTCTACCCAGTATAAAAATTGTTAATCCCAATATCATTCCACATCCTGCAGCAAAGAATCCATACATGAAATCAGCAGGATTACCTATGTCACCAAGGCCTCCTATGATAATTGGTGCAATTAAAGCACTCAAATTTATGCCCATATAAAATATTGTAAAAGCCGAATCCCTTTTATTATCTCCCTCCTGATATAACAAGCCAACCATCGAGGATATGTTAGGTTTGAAAAATCCGTTTCCCATAACAAGTAAAAAAAGGCCAATTAAAAAGAAGGCTGTTTGATAATTGAACACAAAGAAATAATTAACAACAGCACCAGAAGAAGGTGTATATAAATAGCTGCTTGTAGCCAGAGCGAATTGGCCCAAAGCCATCAATATACCACCCGTAATGATCGATTTTCTGTTTCCCCAGTATCAGATATGTATCCACGATTAATGGTGTTAAATATACCAGACCTGTATAATAACCATAGACGCTTGATGTGAATGCAGTGTTGTAAAAAAGCGCCTTTAGCATGTAGAGAGATAGAATTGCCCTCATACCATAATAACTGAAACGTTCCCACATTTCTGTGGTGAAAAGAAGATATAATCCCTTAGGATGTTGTTTAAACATTGATATTCCTAATTTATGATAAATGAGTTTTAAAATTTATTTTTTTTAATGTTAATGTATAATGGAAAATTTATGATATTTAAAACTATTTATCACTTTAATCATAATTTTATATTAACGTAACACTTTACAACAAAATGATAAGAACATATCATGAAAATCCATTATTAAACATATAAAATTAAAGAAAAATTTTTTTATAATCTTACAGTAAAAATATTTTTTAAACCCCTTGTTCTTCTACCCAAAACAGTTATCTATAAAGAATCCTCAACTAAAATAAGAGTAAAAATTGAAATTTGTAAATTGATTCATAGTTTTGTATCAGAAGTTCTTGAAGGTATTATTTTATCTGGAATGAATCTATAAATAGTAAGAATAGTTTAAAGAACTTAATCTAATAAAAATTTTTGTAGGTTGGTAAAAATGATAGTTAAGGAATATTGCATGTATTGTGGGGAATGTGCAGGTGTATGTCCTCACTGTTTAATTGAAGTCCGAGAGACAAGTATAGATTTTAACGAAGAAGGATGTAAAGATTGCGGGATATGCATACAAGTATGCCCGGTTAAAGCTTTAGCCAAAGAGGATTAAAGAGGGAGATGTATTTATGAAGTTAATCGAGACAGATGTGCTTGTAATAGGAGCAGGTCCTGCTGGGTCATCTACTGCAAAACACGCAGCTCTGAATGGTGCAGAAGTTATATTGATAGATAAAAAATCCGAGATAGGTTCACCTAAAAGATGTGCAGAAGGAGTTTCAAAAGAGGGTCTTAAAAAATTAGGAATTGAACCAAACAGCAGATGGGTTACCAAAGAACTCAGTGGAGTACGTCTCATATCACCAAATGGAACAGATGTGTGGATGAAAGAAGACCAGGTAAAACTTCCTGAAGCAGGTTACATCCTAGAAAGAAAAGTCTTTGACAAGTTTATGGCAATGGACGCTGCAAGAGCTGGCGCCGCCATCATGATCAAAACCCTAGCAAGAGGTATGAGAAAAGATTATGACGGCTACATTGTTAGCTGTGAAAGTATGGGTGAAGATTTCGAAATAAAAGCTAAAATAGTAGTAGGTGCAGACGGTCCAGAATCCCGTGTTGGAAGATGGGGAGGTCTTAAAACTGCTGTTAAACCGAAAAATATGGAATCTGGAATCCAGTTTGAGATGGTCGGCCTAGAAATGGAAGATCCCGATGTTATAGAATTCTACTTCGGAAGTGTTGCACCCGGAGGATATGCATGGATATTCCCTAAGGGCGATGACATAGCCAATGTTGGCCTTGGAATTGTATCAACAGTCACTAATAAAAGTGCATATGAACATCTAGTTGAGTTTGTTAAAAACTGCCCTGCAACACAAAATGCTCAACCAGTAGAATTGAATGTTGGTGGAGACCCTGTTGGTGGAATGACAAAAACACTGGTAAAAGATAATCTAATGATAGTTGGAGATGCTGCGGGACATGTAAATCCATTAACTGGTGGAGGAATCATAACAGCATTAGAAGCAGGTATGTATGCAGGTGAAGTTGCTGCAGCAGCTGTTAAAGAAGATAATTACACCGAAAAAAGGTTGAAAGAATACCAGGAAAAATGTAAAAAAGAAATTGGTGACTCATTTGATAAATACCTGAAAACCAAAGACTATCTCCTAAGCCTATCGGATTCAGATCTCGACTCAATAGCAGCAGCATTCCAAGATACAGAATTTGAAAATATAAGTACCAAAGAACTTATAAAATTACTTATTAAAGTATCTCCTAAGGCACTGCTCAAATTAGGGAAATTATTTTAATTAACATTTTTTTTTATTTCTTTTTTTTAATTTGTTTTCACTGCTTAGATATATCAAAAAAGATAAACAAAAACTAATTTTTTACACTTTTTTATTTATTTTATTCAGCATCTTGATGCCTTTGTGGATTCATAATCTACCTTCTAAATCTGATTATAATAGTTTAAAATTTATTAATAAAGCTTTTAATGTATTCATATGAACAGTATGTAGAGGATACAGATCAGAAAGAAAACCATTGCAATTTCATGGTAGAGAACATCGGCAATATCAAACAGTTTATCCTTCTGGGTAAAGAGAGAAAGATATAATGGTATAGTTGCTAAAAATGCAGGTAAAACAGCCACTGCAAATTGTATTAAATTCATATCCCCATTTATAAATGCATAAAGCAGTATAATACCCGATATTAATGTGAGTATACTTGCAGCCCTCTGTTTCGATTTATACATGATATATGTTCCCATGCTTGCGGTGTATATGAACAGATAAACACTCACAGGAACAATAAATACATTACCCAAAAGAACAGCACATGAAGCCATTCTCAAAACTGAATTAGTTGCTGTACTGGAAAATGGTGCAAGCAAAGTGTCTTTAAGCCTAATTGGAGGAATTGTGTAAAGTATCTGATTTAAAAGCATTAGTACAAGCAAAACAGTAAATGCAGGTATAAGAGTTTCAATTGAAATTATAAATACAGCAGTGATTAAAAGGGTACAAAATAGGATTATCCATTTCTTATCGACATGATTCTGTATAAATGGTCTTGCCTGTTTATCCTTATCCCTTCTATCATGTTCAAGATCTGTTAGATCATTTAAACTATAAAGAGCACCCCATAGTGCAGATACTAATATAAGACCTTCAAGTATTGCATATGGATTTTTTATAATTATATTCGCAAAATATGCATAGGTAAGAACCAGAAGGTACATGTTAACGTTTTTAGCCGCCCATGTTATCCTAGTGGATTTAATAAGAGTTGTTATCATTTTCTTTGGAAATAAATTTTTTTTTTGATCGATGGCAATGCCAAATTTATTGGAAGTAAATATTTATTATAATATTTGAGTTCAGATTTCTTTTATAATTCAGATACTAAAAAGTATAATACGATCCGTATTTTAAAACTTTCAATCAAATCGTAACATCTTTAATTAATTCTAATCTTCATTTTCAAGTGCTTGACATATAAATCTGGGTTTGGATCCATACTCATGAATGTAATGTTCTATGAGTTTATCATCTGCTTTAACATGATTCTTTACTATTTTAATTGTTTCCTCTGGTTTGTAGGAAATTACTACTACATCAAAAATTGTTCCCATAACAGCTAAAACTAACTTTGAAAGGATACCCATATCCGTGAAAAGATCATATTTCTTTCCCCTAAAATGGAATCTCCATGCAGTTTGTAAAATAATGTTAATACGTTTATATTCCCTTCTTTCTTTAAGATATTCTACTACACACAGAAGATAAAATTTAGTTGCCCTTAACCCTGCATTACCAGACCATACACTAAAACCTACAGTATCCTCATCTACCAGATGGGAGTCATGAAACATGTCTACAAATAATATTGCATCAAACCCTTCCAAACAGTTATAGACTTCTTTCTTTGATTTTACATCAAAATCCTTTTTAAATCCATTATAAACACTATTAAAAACTTTTTGAGAGTTTATATTCACTTCTTTTATTTGGGATTTTACATCATAAACAGTTAGTCCCTGTTTTTCTATTGCAGCATATATATTGGCAGATTTACCCGTTCCAGGAGCTCCAACAACATGTATTATTTTTCCATGACTATTTTTCAGGGTTTTAAACATATTGGAAAGCTTAAGGAATGATTCTGTTACCACAAATACACTATTATCTATGGCAGAGTTGATCTTGTACTTTCCCATGCTAATAATTGGACTTTTAAGATATAATAATTACCCAGCTATGAAAAAACCCAGGATATTAAACCAATTTAAAAGGATGAAAATATTAATAACAACATCATAATGAACCCCATGATTTATTAACATTAAAAATCATAATTAAGGTATAAATAACTATAAACAAAACAGGAAAGGTGTTTAAATGGCCAAATATCGATGTACTGTCTGTAATTATATTTACGACGAAGATAAAGAGGATAAAAAATTTGACGAACTTCCTGATGATTGGAGATGTCCAGTATGCAACTCACCCAAGAGTAGTTATGTTTTACTCACCGAAGAGAGTGAAGATTATGAAAAAGCTAGTTCAACAGTTTCAGATATCATGATCGAACAGATGGCTGAGCTTGGTCTTAGACATGTATTTGGGATCCCTGGAACCTCAATTCTAGGAGTTGTTGATGCTATTAGAAGGAATGATAAACTCACATTTATACAAGTTAGACATGAACAAACAGCTGCATTAATGGCATCTGCATATGGTAAACTTACAGGACATGTAGCAGCATGTTTAACAGTTGCAGGTCCAGGAGCAACAAATTTGGCCACAGGTTTATACGATGCAAAGCTTGATAACTCACCCGTTGTTGCAATGACCGGTATGGTTAAAAGACAGTTAATAGGTCCGGGATCATTCCAGGAAATCGATCAATACTCATTTTTTGAACCGCTGACAGTATTCAACAAGATTTTAATGTCAAAGGATCAAACAACCAGCCTATCAACACTTGCAATTAAACATTCAATTATTGATCGTGGTGTTTCACATATTGGAATTCCCAACGATGTTCAAAAACTTCCATACACCGATCATATTGTGCCTTTCGAGGGAAATTTTCCAAATAAGGCAACAAGACCAGCAGATTCCCTGATGAAAAAAGCTGCAGATATAATAGATCAATCAGAAAGACCCGTTATAATAGCAGGTTTTGGAGCTATGGGTAATGGAGAAGTTTTATTAAACTTTGCAAGAAGAATACATGCACCCATAACCACAACTTTCCGTGCTAAGGGAGTTATAGATGAAAATGACCCGCTTTATGTTGGTAGTCATGGTGGTATTGGTTCAACATCCTCCACCATACTAGTGGATGATGCTGATCTGATTATTGTTATTGGATCATCATTTTCAGATATGACACAAATACCCGAGAAGAAAACTGTTCAGATCGACATCGACCCTATGATGATAGCAAGAAAGTATCCAGTTGAAGTTGGATTAATTGGAAACTGTTCTGAAATCCTTCCAATAATTTATAGCCTTGTTGAAGAAAAAGACAGACCAGGATATCTAAAGGAAATAAAAGAACTGAACCAAGACTGGAAAGATCTTCTTAATGAAGAAGCTGATTCTAATAAAACACCACTTAGAGCTCCTTATATTCTTAAAGTTTTAAATGATAAAATTTCTGATAAGGCGGTTATAACACTTGATGTTGGTGAACACTGCTGGTGGTTTGGTAGGAACTTCTGGATGAAAAAATCTCAGAAGATGGTTATGTCAGGATACCTGGCAACAATGGGTTTTGGACTGCCAGCAGCCCTAGCTGCACAGATGATATATCCTAATAGACAGGTTGTCTGTATAGCTGGAGATGGAGGTTTCTCAATGTTAATGGCAGACTTTTTAACTGCTGTTAAAAATAATCTCCCAATTACTGTCTTTATTTTTAATAATAAACAGTTAGGTATGATAATGCAGGAACAAAAGATGGAAGGATATGCTAATTGGCAGACAGAACTCCAGGATCTGGACTTTGCAGAATATGCAAAGCAATGTGGAGGAGTTGGAATAACAGTTAAAACTCCTGAAGAACTTCCAGATGCTGTGGATAAAGCACTTTCAATAAATAAACCCGTTATTGTTGATATAAATACTGATCCAATGCGCTTTATTTAATTAACAGGTATAATTCAGTATTAAATTAAATATTTGGGGAATAAAAATGGTGCAGGACCCTGAAAAGAAATTAATGAAGATTAAGAACACACTTGAAAATCGTAACAAATGCCACTGTAAGGTTTGTCCAAGCTATCCATATAAATGTGGAGGTGAGGTTCTTTACTGCAGTAAAGGGCCCAGTAACTGTGATATCTCCCCACAAGTTTGTATATGTGACACCTGTCCAATTTACTATGAATATGAGTTGGAAGGTAATTACTATTGTGATAAGGATGGTGTAGGTGAAAGCCGCAGCTACATACGGAAAAAAAGGTCTGATGAAGACGATACCAACTATAAGAAGATGGTTCAGATAAAGGATTCAAGTGCAATGGACGAGAGTGTTGTGGGATCAATGGGATCTCTCAATACATTACCATTTTCACTGAAAGACCTTTACTTCGTACCAGCACAACTTAAAAGGATACCATTGAATAGGGAGGATCATGTTGACACAGAATTGGTTATTGGAGTTGGAGCTCAAAAACCAATGAGGGTTAAAAGTCCCATAATGATTTCAGGCCTGAGTTTTGGAGCTGTATCAAAGGCAACTAAGTTAGTAATTGCAGAAACTGCTAAGAATTTAAATGTAGGATTTAACTCAGGTGAAGGAGGAGTATTGTCCGAAGAACTTCTAGATAATGGTGGAAATATCATTGTACAGTACTCAACAGCACGTTTTGGTGTTGATAAAGAATTACTCAAGAGTGGTGCAGCAATAGAAATAAGATTTGGACAGGGGGCATATCCGGGTAAAGGCAGTTATCTTCCAGCTGAAAAAATGACTGATGAAGTGGCCAATATGAGGGGTCTTAAAAGTGGTGAAGCATCCAATTCTCCAGCCCACCATCCAGATATTTTAAATCTTGAAGACCTAAAGAAAAAAGTTTCATGGCTTCGTGAAATTGGTGAAGGAGTACCTGTGGGTACTAAGATTGGATGTGGTGATGTTGAAGAGGATATTAAACTATTGGCTGAAGCGGGTGTGGATTTTATAGCACTTGATGGTTTTGGAGGAGGTACCGGTGCTACAGATAAATATGTGCGAGAAAATGTTGGAATCCCAATTTTTACAGCCATACCCCGAGCATTTAAAACATTGAATGATCTTGGACTTAAAAACCATATTACACTCATTGCTTCTGGTGGACTGAGAAACTCTGCAGATTTTGCTAAATGTCTTGCTCTAGGAGCTGATGGTATTTATATTGGAACAGCAGCTTTAATTGCAATAAACTGTGAACAGTATCGTATATGTTACACTGGAAGATGTCCAACTGGAATAACAGCTCAGGATCCAAAACTCACCAAACAGATAGATCATGATATCTGTGTGAACAGACTAAGCAATTTCATAGAAGTATCTACTAGGGAAATAGCAAACCTTGCAAGGATAGTTGGTAAAAATGATGTGTCAAAGCTTGATAAAGATGATTTGGTTTCTGTTGATCGAAATCTTGCCCGGGCATCGGGGGTAAAATGGGTTAATGGTGAATATTTGAAATAAATATTTTATTAAAAATATTTTATAAATAATAAATATTATTGAATTTGGGAGAACGTGTTATGCAAGAAAATATAGTTAAAAACATACCAAATAATATATTTAAACTAAAACAAACACTTTTAGGCTCTGAAACAGGATGGGAACTCACATTTGATGCTATTCCTGACCTAATAACCATACTCGATAGGGATCATAGAGTAGTTAAGGTTAATAAGGCCATGGCTGAAAGGCTTAAAAAATCACCCGATGAATGTATTGGTATAATATGTTATCAGGCTATTCATGAGTGTGATACTCCACCTGAAAACTGTCCACATGAACAACTCTTAAAAGATGGTCTTGAACATGTAACAGAGATTGAAGAGAAGAATCTTGGAGGATATTTTATTGTAACAGCATCTCCCATTAAAGACAATGATGGAAATGTGCTTNNAAGTATACATATTGCCCATGATATAACCCAGAGAAGAGAGATTGAAGAAAAATTAGAGAAAGCCCTTGAAGAAAAGAACACCCTAATCAAGGAAATATATCACCGGACAAAAAATAATCTCATGGTTATTTCAAGCCTTTTAAGTCTTCAATCAAGGTATATTAAGGATGAAAATACCCAGAGTATTTTTAAAGAAAGCCAGAACAGGGCTAAATCCATGGCCATGATACATGAAAAACTTTACAGATCCGGAGATCTTGAAAATTTAGACTTCACGGAGTATATTGTAAATCTTTCAAATGATCTCTACGATACATATACACTGGATAAAAATCTGATAAAACTTGTCTTGAACATTGATGAAGTAACATTAAACGTTGATATCTCAATTCCACTTGCATTAATTCTGAATGAACTTTTAAGCAACTCATTAAAACATGGCTTTCTAGATGGTATGGGTGGTGAGATCAGGGTTGAACTAAAAAGATATGATGAAAATTATCAGCTTTCAGTTAGTGATAATGGAATAGGATTTCCAGAAGACCTTGATTACAATGACACAAACACACTGGGAATGTTGATTGTAAACAGTTTAACAGATCAGATCGACGGAGAATTAAACCTTGAAAGGGACAATGGAACAAAGTTTACAGTGACATTCAAAGACAAGGTTGACTAAAATAAAATATTTTAATTTAACTCTCTTTTTTTTTATTAAATTTTTTTCTCTTAATTCAAGATCATGCTTTAATTGGAAGATTCATCCTGATCATAATTTATATAACCTGTTTTGGATTTTATTTGTTTTATCATGTAAGACCCTTCCTTAAGATGTTGATATGTGTTATGAATTAATAGAAAAACTTATGCCATATAAGAGCAAGATACTTTTTTAAGATTATATTATCATCAAATAGTGTTTTTGGGGAATCAAAATGGAAGAATCAGCAAACGTGAACATAGAAGTTAAGATAAAAGCACTCAGAAAAAATTTGCTAGATTTGACTATGAGAAACAAGCTCCTAAACTTCAAACCCCAAGTCAGATCGATCAGGGTTGTTGACGAGATTCCAACCGAAATATATCAGTTAATGGTTTTAGAAGATAAAAAGATGCAATTCATGCCTAGACATGTAACTGAAACCAAACAAAAACCTATGAACTTAGATGTTGAGTTTAAGGACAATTCACAGGGTATTAAAGGTACAACTATAACTGAAATAGAAGATAATAATTCTGAGGAAGAGGAATTAAAATTAACCCTGGATATAAGCGATAAAGAAGCTTCTTTATTATGGAAGTTGCCATTACCCAACCAGAAGGTTGCTAGTAAACATCGAAACCTCTTCCTTCAAACCATTCATGAAGCAGAAGAACTTCAAAAGCGTCTCTTTTATATTAACCAACAGTCTAAATCTGTTCTTGAAGAACAGGGTTACAACATATTATATTTAGCACTTGGATTTCTGGAATGGACTGAAAATAATGAACCCGATAATAAACATAGAGCACCCCTTATCCTTATACCAGTAGCACTTGAACGTAAAAAAGTTAGGGGTTCCTTCAAATTAGTGTGGACTGGAGAAGATATAATACCAAACATATCCCTACAAGAAAAATTGCTTGAACAGGGAATAGAACTACCAGATTTTGAAATGCCCGAACAGAAGGAAGGCATATATCACTATTTTGAATCTGTTGACGAGGCAATTGAACCTAAAAAACAGTGGAATGTTATCTATGATATTTATCTTAACTTCTTCAGTTTCACCAAGTTTGTGATGTACAAGGATCTTGACCCTGAAAGCTGGGAAGGATCATCAATCAGTGCAAATCCTATTATCCAGTCTTTATTTGATCATTCAGAAGATCTTGATGAACCAGAATTCCATGAAGAAGATGTGGATAAAAAACTCAAATCCCGTGATGTTTACCATGTAGTTGATGCAGATTCATCTCAAATAGCAGTTATAGAGGAGTCTAAATCTGGTAAAAATATGGTTGTTGAGGGTCCGCCAGGTACTGGTAAATCCCAGACCATTGTAAACCTTATATCTGAATTGATTGCAAATGATAAATCAGTTCTTTTTGTCAGTGAAAAAATGGCAGCTTTAGAAGTTGTTAAAGACCGTCTTGATAATATTGGATTGGGAGAATTCTGTTTTGAACTACACAGCCACAAATCAAACAAGAAAAATGTTTTGAAAGGTCTTGAAAGAAGTATTTACAGCCATCAAGAGACCATGCGTTCTATGGACGAGGAATTTGATGAACTTGAAAAACTCAAGATGGAACTGAACAATTACAATCATGTACTTCATACGCCACTTGGAAAATCTGGTTTTTCACCGTTCCATCTGTTTGGTATGAAAGAAGAATCAATACAACACTTTAAAAAGGTTAAAAGGAATATTCCACGGGCCCATATTGAAAACCCGGAAAATTATACTTCAAAAGATTGGAAAAATGCTGTTTCAACACTTAAAAATGTTTCTGAAGTTATAATTCCACTTAAACCCATATCTAAAAATCCATGGTTCAACACACAACCCGGTACCATACTACCAACAGATAAGGAGGATATAAACGAACTCCTTAAAAATTGTGTATCAACACTCAACGATTTAGAAGTTGATTTATATGAACTAGTTGAACTGACCGGGATAAGAAAACCTTTAAATAAGGGAGAAATGGACAATTCTATTAAAATAGCATTATTAATTGCATCTCCAATCACCACTAACCCCAAGGTACTTTACAACCCGGTTTGGGAGATAGGAAGAGCTGATATTATTAAGATCATAGATCTTCTTGTTGAATACAACTCCAACAATGAAAAACTTAAGGAACGATTTAAAAAAGGAGTTTTAAACACTGACATCCAGGAATTACACGATGAATATGTAGAAAACTCTTCAAAATTCTTAAAATCCTTCAGAGGAAGGTATAAAAAGACTAAGGACAAAATTTCAAACCTTTACAATGCAGGATTTCCTGAAGAAGATAAGATTATTATAGAAGACCTTGAATCATTGATAGATTGTCANNATTGTCAGATTATTTTAAACAGGATAAATGAACTTGAATCCGAAGCCAAAGCTGTTTTTGGAAAGGAATGGAAGGGAAGAAAAACCGATCTCGACACCATAAAGGAACTTGCTGAATGGGTACTTACTATTAAAAAACTTTTAAAAACTGGTAAAATCACCGAGCGAACCTTTAATATCATTGAAAACGGACCAGATTCCGCCAAGATAAATGGTACTATCCAGAAACTTAACAAGGATTATAAATCATTTTTGAAGATTTATAACAATATCAAGAAGTATATAACAATAGATGAAGAACTGGTCTTTGGAGTTAAACTTAAATATGTCCGGTTCCATGCAATGGAATTTAAAATAGAAGATTTCCAGAATGGAATGCCGCTATTACAGAAATGGTCTCAATTAACAGCTATTTTAGCTGAATCACCAAGTGATATTATATTTCCAGTAATAGAATTGATTAAAGCAGATAAAATAGAAATTGAAGATATAATTCCATGTTTAATGGCTAACTTTGCAGATGACCTTCTAAGAAATGCATTCCTGAACAATCCAGTTCTATCAAACTTCATAGGTGAAATTCACGAACGTAAAATTGACAGATTCATCGACCTTGATCGAGATGTTATCTCTTTGAACCGTCGTAGAATTTCAAACAGGATATCCAGTAACCGTCCCCAGATCAACAGTACTGCATCTAGAAACTCCGAACTTGGAATTCTATTAAGTGAATTCAACAGGAAAAGGGGCCATATGCCCATTAGAAAATTATTATCCAATGCTGGTGGACTTATCCAAAAAATAAAACCATGTTTTATGATGAGCCCACTTTCTGTTGCCCAGTTCATTGATCCAAAAAATTCTCAGGATCTTAGATTTGATGTTGTTATATTTGATGAGGCAAGTCAGGTAAAACCTGAAGATGCACTTGGAGCATTTTTAAGAGCTAATCAAGCTGTTGTAATGGGAGATACTCGACAATTGCCACCTACATCTTTCTTTGACATAATGTTAGAAACCGATGAAGATGAAGACTATGAAATAGCATCATTATCCGATATGGAGAGTATACTTCACCTTTGTAAGGGAAGGTTCCCAACCAAAATGCTTAGATGGCATTACAGAAGCAGGCACGAATCACTCATAGCACTTTCAAATCAGGAATTTTATGATAACAATCTGCTTATTTATCCTTCACCATGCCATGAAACAATTAGCCTTGGATTGAAATTTGAGTATATGGAAGACACAGTGTATGATCGTGGCAGGAGTGCATCTAATAGGATGGAAGCAAGGAGTGTTGTCGAAGCTGCTGGTGAGCACTATAAAAGATACGGGGAAACTAAGAGTTTAGGTATAGGAACGTTCAATATTAAACAACAACAGGCAATTCTTGAAGAAGTTGAACTCTACCTTAAGAAACAACCCAAACTTGAAAAATATTTCAGCAGTGATATAGACGAACATTTCTTTGTTAAAAACCTTGAAACAATTCAAGGAGATGAACGTGACGTTATATTTATAAGCGTAGGATATGGGAAGGATGAAAATGGCCATCTAAGCCTGAACTTCGGACCACTTAACAGAGAAGGTGGTGAAAGACGGTTAAATGTCTTGATCACACGTGCAAGGGAAAAATGTGTTGTATTTTCAAACTTCAGATACTCAGAGATTAATTTAAGTGAAAATGCTGCCTTTGGACTCAGAGCTCTTAAATCATTTCTTAAATATTCAGAAACCAAAAGACTCGACACAACCTACACACATGGTGAAGATAATGAAACTGCCTTTGAAGATTCCCTATACGAGTTTTTAAGTGCCCATAATTATGATGTACATAAACAGGTGGGATGTGCAGGTTTCAGAATAGATCTTGCTGTTGTAGACCCCTCAGACAGTGGAAGATACTTAGTTGGAATCGAATGCGATGGAGAAAGTTATAACAGTTCACCAGTTGCAAGAGACAGGGATAGACTTCGTCAACAAGTACTTGAAGGACTTGGATGGCACATTTACAGGGTATGGTCCACAGATTGGTACCGAAACCGTGCAGAATCAGAGAAAAGACTGATTAAAGCAGTTGAAAATGCTAAAAATCTGAAACCAATAGTGAGTAATGTTAAACAAACATCTGTTGAACATATTGTTAAGGACAAAATAGCAGAGGAATATGAACCATCCTACGAGCAGAAACTGCACCAAGAGAAGAGGCCAACGATTACCATAAACGAGTTACCAGATGAAATAGCAGTTTATGATAATGAAAATACAGAACCATTAACAGCTGTTAAGCCATTACCAGAAAATGTGCCCGAATTAATAATTAAAAATAAAGAAGTGATGGTTAATGATCCAGTTTCTGTGGAAGTTTCAATAAATATTCCAGAAACAGTACAAGAAAATGAAACAGAACATAATGATCCCGATACTGTTAAGGATTATGAGGTCTGCAGCGAACTTTGCATACCAGTTACAGGCCAAATACACGAAAAATCAACATCTGAACTTGCAACTGTTGTAAAACAGATCGTTGATACGGAAGGACCAGTCCATACCAGTGAAGTTGTAAGACGTATCAGAGTAGCTTGGGGAATAAAGAGAGCAGGTAAAAGAATTCAAGATGCAATAACCGATGCAATAACATTAGCCTGTGAAAATGGTGATGTAACTATTAAGGATGAGTTTTTATATCCTAAAAACTTTAATTTGATTGTTCGTCGTCGTTCAGGAGATCCTCCGGCTAAAATTAATCTCATATGTGATGATGAAATAGTTGAAGCTGCAAAAATTGTTATACGAACACAATATGCATCACCAATGTCCGAGGTTGTTAAACAAACATCCAGACTCTTTGGAATTAAAGTAACACGTGGAGCTACTGCAAAACGGATTGAAGCAGTTGTTCAGCAATTGGTTGAAGATGGTGACCTGGAAGTACAGTCCAATGGAATGATAAACTTCCCTAAATAAATATTTTTTTTAGTTTGATATCATCATGTCAAAGTGTCTAAAATAGCCAGAGTGTGTAAAATAAGCATTATACAACAATATCACTCGAATATATCTTTTTTTATAAATATTAACCCAAATAAATACATTTGGATACTTCAAAAATTCAAACAAATTACAATATGATACCCTATTCCTTGATAATAGTCACAATGATCAGATTAATAATATAATATTTTCAGTATCATTTGTTTGGAAAACAATAAGACATATTGGAATAATAATCTAGTATAATGAATTATCAGAGTTTTTTAATTCTATAAAAAAAATATTAGATTAAAAAATCAATAAAATAACTTAGATTCAAAAATGATTGAAAATTTTAATTTATTTTAAAAAAAATTATAATTATTATTAAATGAAACATGAGGAAATCCAATGAAAATCCCTTGTATAATAGATGAATCATTATATCGACCCGAAGCAGTTAGATGGAGGGAAAGAATGAGCTTACTCCAACCATTAGGAGATGTTGTTGTGGTGTTACCATGTAGCATGCGAAAACCTTACTCCTCATCCAAATCCCATACCATCTTCATGAGAGCAACAAAAAATATTCAAGAAGCCATCCTAACATCACCATTTGGTGTATGTCCACGTGAAATGGAACGTACATATCCAATACAATCATACGACACATCAACAACAGGAGATTGGTCTAAAGAAGAGATAGATGTAACAGGTGAATGTTTAAAGAAATATGTCGCCGGGAAAGATGTTATAGCACATGTATCTGGTGGCTATAGAGAGGTGTGTGAAGCATATCTTGATGATGCAGTTTACACATGTAACGATGGAAGAGCAACATCATGGGATTCAATGGACAATCTTAAGATGGAAGTAAAAAAATATCCCCGTATCAAAGCTAAAGAAAAACGGTTAAAAGGTTTCAGATCAATTGCCCGTTATCAGTTCAGAACTACAAAAGCAGATTCATTATTACCTGACGGTGTTAAAGCAGTTGGAAGATTTACCAAGAGGATGTTATTGGATAAAGAACAGATTGCAACCCTATCATTTGATACAGGATTATATTCTCTTAACCTTAAAGGTGGGGAAATATTAAAGGATATAGGAACAAATTGGGTTGAAATTGATTTTGAAATGAAAACCAATACACTATTCGCTCCTGGAATTCTAAACGCAGATCCAGGCATCGTGCCTAAAGATGAAGTGGTCATTCTAAGAAATGATGAGGTTGTTGGTGTTGGTAAAGCAGTTTTAAGTGGAGATGAAATGAAAAAAGCCACTAAAGGTGTTGGTGTAAGGGTAAGGCATCGAAACAAGTAAGTTTTGATTGTTCCCATACTAAATTCAAATTTTAAATTTTGGACCACATATCAAAGTATAAATATCATAAATGGAAAAAAGAGAAATACTTTATTTTTATTGGAATGAATGTGTGTTTAGATTAAAATGTACATTGTTCTGTAATAAATCTATAGAGCACATAAATTTAGGATATAAATAAAATTTACGAGGGATAAAATGTCAGAAGAACTAGTACAGAAGTTAAGAACAGCACTTTCAACTGTAGCAGACCCACATATGGGTGTAAGTATTGTTGAAATGGGACTTGTAACAGGTATTGAAGTTAATGAAGAAGCTAAAACAGCTAAAATTACAATCACACCCACCAACCCAGGATGCATGAGTGCAGCTAACATGGCAATGCAGGCAAGAACAGCAGCAGAAAGTCTTGATGAAATAGACAAAGCTGAAATACTTGTTGAAGGTCATATGATGGCAGATGCAATCTGCGATATGGTTAATAAATAAGATGGCTGATTGGAACATCACAGCCCTTGTTGGTGTTCCTGGAGTTGGTAAGACTTCACTTTGTAAAAGTGCAGCGGGGGCCCTTGGATATAAATATGTGAATTACGGAGAGTTAATGCTCGAAGTTGCCATGTATAATGGTCTGGCTTCAAACCAAGATGAATTGTTCAAACTGGATATTGAAGTTCAGCAATCCATATGGCAGTCTGCTGCAAACAAAGTAAATGAAATGAAAAAGTTTTCAAATAAGATACTTCTTGATCTGCACGGTGTTGACAAGTCAGAAATTGGTTATATTATTTCACTACCAATTGAAATCATCATCCCGGATCGGATAATAATTGTTGAGGCATCCTACGAAAACATTATCATACAACGATATCATGATAAATCCCGTATACGTGTCCTTGAAGACTTAAAAAATGTCAAGGAACATATGGAAATGTTGAGAATGTCAATGATGGCTTGTTCAGTTATCTATGGCTCTTATTTAAGTTTGATTGATAATAATGATTTCGAGAAATGTCTAGATGAACTCAAGCATATCTTAAGTTCATGAGTAGATTATTAATAATAAATTCAATGAAATGGTTCGTCTATCCTTGAAAACTAAAATTTAGAGAAAAGGATATATATATGATGAAGTTTAAACTTTGAATCTACCCGCACATTCTTTTGAACTATTGTTTATTGGATAGTACAAAAACCCCTTTTTTATATGAAGGGGCCCGTGGCTCAGGCGGTAGAGCGCACGGCTGATAACCGTGAGGTCCTGGGTTCGAATCCCAGCGGGCCCATTTACTTATATTTTCAGATCTATTTTTTGATAGATATACTCCAATTATTTCATAATTTATTCTGAAATATTAATATGTGAACAATTTCAAAAAATTTATACTTGAGAAAAAAAATAGTTGATTGGAGCAATTAGTATATTTTGGTAGATAGGTAAAACAATTAATTACCTCATTTTTTTTACCTTATTTCCTTTATTTTTTTAAAAACAATCCTAATAACTATATATTCCGATTTAAAAATCAAATGTATATTAATTATTTATTTTACAGATTTTAATAATATTTTAGAATCTGGATATATTGTATACGATTTATTTGAATGGTAATGGTTCGGGTTCTGAAAATCCTGTAGAGTTACTGATATCAACAAGTTCCAATAATTTTTTCATTGCAGATCCTGATTTAACAGAATTTTTTGCAATTATCACCCCATCTTTCAGACTATCAGCTTTTCCAGCTATAAATAAAATTGCAGCCGTGTTAACTAAACACAGATTAAGTCGTGCATCCTCTTCATTTGAGCTATTTTTACCTTCTAATACGGCTTTAACAACTTTAAGATTATCTTCAATAGTTTCAGGGGATTTAATATATTTTGGATCCGATCTTTCAACCCCAAAGTCTTCGGGATAAACTTCTTCAATTGTTATGATACCATTTTCAAGGTAGGCAATCCTGGTTTTTCCAATGGTTGAAATTTCGTCCATTGCAGGATTATCATCTTCATCATAGCCATGTACAACCATAGCACGTTTAACACCAAGATTTTTAAGAACCTCTGCAATTAAATCAACATATTCTGGTTCAAATACCCCTAAAAGTTGAATTTCAGCATTTGCTGGTGATGTTAATGGACCTAAAATATTGAAAACCGTTCTTATACCAAGTTTCTTTCTTATTGGCATCATCCTCTTCATGGCCGGGTGAAAGTTAGGAGCAAACATGAATGCCATACCAGTTTTTTCAAGACATGTAATAACGCCATTAGCATTACAGTTTATATTAACACCTAATGCTTCCAGAATATCAGCTCCACCACATTTACTGGTTATACTCCTGTTACCATGTTTTGCAACTGCAACACCAGATGATGATGCTATTATTGCAGATGTTGTGCTGACATTAAATGTTTTAAACTTATCACCACCAGTTCCACATGTATCTACCAAAGGATCCCTAAGATCTGTTTTAATCTCAATACACACACTGCGCATTGCCTTTACAAAACCTGTGATCTCTTCCGCGGATTCACCCTTGACTGCTAGAGCTGTTAAAAAGGCTGCACTTTGAAATTCACTAGCCGTACCATTGACCATCTCAATCATACAATTATAAGCTTCATCTTCGCTTAAATCAACTTTTGAAACGACCTTGGTTAAACCTTCATAAATCATGATATTCCACTTTCCATTTCTTTATTAATTAGAAAAGTTTTATCCATCTATTTTATTTTTAGTAGATCCCTTGAGTTCTTTACAGAAGCTTCCAATTTCTTGCTTGGCATTATCCAAATCATCAAGATTTTGTGTGATAATATTAATTATGGCACTGGCAACAATAGCTCCATCTGACCCTGATTGTATAACATCCTTAACATGTTCAGGCTTTGAAATCCCAAATCCAACAGCTATTGGAAGATCACTATGACTTTTAACACGTTTTATAAGGTCCACAGTACTTTTTTTAATATCTGACCTTGCACCTGTAATACCCATAACAGCCACTACATATAAAAATCCTGTGCACATCTTAACTATTTCAGATATCCTTTCATTTGTGGTTGTTTGGGCAACCATGAATATCTGGCCAAGATCATATTGACTGGCCATATTAACAGCATCACCAGCTTCTTCAGGTGGCAAATCTGCAGCTAATATTCCATTTATACCTGCATTTTTGGCTTTATTATAAAATTCATCCAAGCCCATCTTGTAGATGAGATTGTAATAGACAAGTATGCCTATAGGTATAGAGGTAAATTCTCTGATTCTACTGATGAATTCAAAGCACTTATCTGTTGTCATTCCAGAATTGAGTGATCTTATATCTGCTGCCTGTACACTTGGCCCGTCTGCAACTGGATCACTGAAAGGAAATCCTATTTCAAGTGCATCTGCACCGTTGTCAACGTACTGACGTACTATTTCAATGGATGTTTCAAAGTCAGGGTCGCCTGCAACTGTAAAGGGTATGAAAGCACCTTCACCCTTATTTTTAACTTCTTGGAACATTTCTTGATAGCTCTGTATTTGATTAGGATTGTTCGAATCATTTTTGAATGGTTTCATACGTCAACCCTCATTTCCTTTGCAACCAGGAACATGTCCTTATCTCCCCTTCCTGAAAGATTGATTATTATAGTTTTTCCCTTGTTTCCTTCAATATTAGCATATTTTTCCGCGTAGGCAACTGCATGGGAACTTTCAAGTGCTGGAATTATACCTTCATATTTGGATAATAATTCAAATCCCCTTAAAGCTTCCTTATTGGTTACTGCAACATAATTTACACGTCCAGTTACCTTAAGGTATGCATGTTCCGGTCCTACACCAGGATAGTCAAGTCCAGCCGATACTGAATGGGCTTCTGATATCTGGCCATCATTATCTTGGAGTACAAATGATAGTGAACCGTGTAATATTCCTTCGGTTCCCTTGCACAGTGTTGCACCTGTTCTTTTAGTTTCAACACCTTCACCACCACCTTCAACTCCTATGAGATCAACTGCAGTGTCATCAACAAAACCTGAAAAGATCCCCATGGCATTACTTCCACCACCAACACATGCTATAACTGCATCAGGTAGTTCTTCTTCTTTTTGAAGTATCTTTTCTTTTGCTTCTTTGCCAATTACACTCTGGAAATGTTTCACCATTGTTGGGTATGGATGTGGGCCCATAGTTGAACCTATCAAGTAATGAGTGTTCTCAACGTTTGAAATCCAATCACGAAATGCCTCGTTAATTGCATCTTTAAGTGTTTTTGAACCTGTTTCAACGGGTATTACATTACTACCGGATAATTCCATCCGAAAGACATTAAGTTTCTGTCTTTCCACATCTTCACTGCCCATATAAACTTCTGTTGGTATTGAAAGCATTGCACCTACAACCGCTGTTGCAATTCCATGTTGCCCAGCACCAGTCTCTGCTATTAAACGGGTTTTACCCATATATTTTGCTAAAAGACCCTGTCCAAGTGTGTTATTTATTTTATGAGCTCCTGTATGGAGCATGTCCTCTCTTTTAAGATATACTTTACAACCAAATTTCTTTGATAGATTTTTTGCATGGTACAACGAGGTTGGTCTTCCTGCAAATTCACGTAAATAAAATTCAAGTTCTTCAACGAACTTTTCATCATCTTTATACCTTAAAAATGCTTCTTCAAGCTCTTCCAGGGCAGGTATAATTAGTTCTGGAACAAATATTCCACCGTATTTACCAAACTTTCCATTGGTTATCATCTTACAAATCACATCCCCCTAAATAAATCTAAATCCAAATCTTGTTACATACTTGTAAACAGCCAATTTTTTAGGCATTTATATTCATTAGTTCTTCTACACGTTCAGGATTTTTTATTCCAGGCGAATCTTCAACACCCGAGTTAACATCCACATAGTCTATTACTCTTTCAAGTATTGTCCTCTTATTTCTAATTCTTTCAGAGTCAATTCCACCAGCTAGGAATATTTCCAGATTATGATTTGCATCTTTAGCAATTCTAACAGATTCTAATGCAATATTGATTGGTATTTGTTTACCTGTTCCACCACTTCTACCCTTTACTTGGTAATCAAAGAGTAGAGCATCGCATGTTTTTGCAAACTCTTCTATTTCCATCACTTTTTCCTGTGAAAACTCTATTTTATTTCCCTGTGATTTAACTGAGTCTTCTGATATTCCCACAGCCCGGATAATTTTCATATTAGGTTCCACTGGTGTTCTATGAAAATTTTCTATCCATTTAAGATATTTTATTTGACTAGATGTTAATGAATGAAGCTGAACATTTCTAATACCTGTTTTTTTCATTTTCATGACTACTTCTTCAGGATTTTCAGGTTCTAAAACTAAAACAGCTCTATCTCTTGTTTTAAGTTCTGATACTAATTCAATGATCTCCTTGAGCTTCACATACCTCTTGGATCTTTTGATATTTATAAATCCTATAAGGTTAGCTCCTGATCCTTCGCATTTGGAAACATCCTGGGATCTGGTGATTCCACAGATTTTAACTTTCATATTCTTACTATCCTTTCACCCTTAACAGCATTGATTATGTTGGTTGCTGTTTTTAACATTCCATTATATCCATCTGAGCCCATGATAGATGTTCCTATAAGCAGTGCATCAACACCATACTTTGATAGTTGTAGTGCATCGTCCTTTGATCTGACACCACTTTCAGATACTAACAGTATTTCTGGTGGTACGTATCTTGCAAGTTTTTCTGTTGTTTTAAGGTCTACTTCAAAGTTTTTTAAGTTTCTATTGTTTATGCCTAAAATTTTTGCACCTGCATTTAATGCCCGGGTTATATCATCCCTGTTTCTACATTCAACCAGCGGGTATATTTCCAGCTCATTGCATATGGAAATTCCATTTTCAAGGTCCGGGTAGATACCATTCATTAATAAAACTGCACCTGCACCTGCATTTTTTGCTTGGTATATCTGATATTCGTTTACTATAAAGTCCTTTCTAATTATTGGAATATTTGTTAGGTTGTGGGCTGATCTTAGGTTTTCCAAACTTCCCTTGAAATATCTTTCCTCTGTGAGTATAGATATGGCAGATGCACCCGATTGCTCAAAGGCTTTAATTGCATCTTCTATCTTTATATTTGAAATATCACCCATTGAAGGTGAGGCAGGTTTGTATTCATAGATAACTGCCACATCGTCTCCCTGATCCAGTGCTTTTTTAAAGCTGATACTGTTTATATTTGCATCTTTTGATTCGTTTTTAGATGATTCTATTTCATCTTTAAGAATGTTTATTGGTTTTAATTCCTTTTCCTTCTGGAGATCCTTTCTTCGATGTTTTATTATGTCGGATAACTGGACCCTGTTTTCTAGAACTTTCATTGGCTTATCTCCACAAAGTTTTCTAATAATTTAATACCTTGAGAAGTACCAATTGATTCTGGATGGAATTGCAGTCCATATATAGGTTTATCTTTATGTTTTATTCCCATTATCATGCCATTATTGGTTCTTGCTGTTATTTCAATACAATCTGGTGTGGTTTTATCCACACAGAACAGTGAATGATATCTTGCAGCTGTTAATGGATTGGGAATGCCATGGAAAATTCCTTTTTCTGTATGATATATGCTGCTCTGTTTACCGTGTACTGGTTCGTTACGACTTATTTCACCACCATATGCAAGAAATATGCCTTGATGTCCTAGACATACTCCAAGTATTGGTATTTCAGATCCTAATTCCTTTATGACCTGCATAGATACCCCGAAATCTCTGTTTTTATCTGGACTTCCAGGTCCTGGTGATATTATTATACCCATGGGGTTTAGTTCTCTGATCTGGTCAACTGTTATTTCATTGTTTCTTTTAACTTCTATATGGGGATAAATCTCTCCAACCATTTGATAGAGGTTGTAGGTAAATGAATCGTAGTTGTCGATTATTAGTATCATCTATAATCACCAGCACTTGTTTCTGCTCGTTTGAACATGTTTTTATTTGCATTGTTAAGTGCGCTAAGAAGGGCTCCAGCCTTATTTTCACTCTCATAATATTCTTCTTCAGGTATGGAATCGTGTACTATGCCTGCTCCTGCCTGTATTTTAGCATGGTTTCCATCGCATACCATTGTTCGTATGGTGATAGCAAAATCTGCATTTCCATTGAGTGAGAAATAACCCACCGCACCTGCGTAGGGTCCCCTTGGTTTGTTTTCAAGTTCGTCTATAATTTCCATTGCCCTTATCTTAGGTGCACCGCTGAGTGTTCCAGCCGGAAACATTGATTCAAATGCATCTACAGCTGTTTTATTACTTTGAAGTCGTCCCTGTACACGTGATACAATGTGCTGTACATGTGAAAACTTTTTCACATCCATGTACTCTGGAACTGTTACCGTTCCAAATTCACTGATCTTTCCTACGTCGTTTCTTGCAAGGTCAACAAGCATTAAATGTTCTGCTCTTTCCTTTTCATCCTCTAAAAGTTCTTTTTCGAGCTTTTTATCTTCAAATGGTGTTTTACCTCTTTTCCTTGTTCCTGCTATTGGAAAAGTTTCAACCATCCTGTTTTCAACCCTCACAAGCATTTCTGGGCTTGAACCTATTATTTCACGTTCACCGATTTTAATATGGTACATGTAGGGTGAGGGATTTATCTTTCTAAGGCTTTCATAGAATGACAGCTTGTTTCCCTTTAATTCATATTCTTTGGCGTTTGAAATAACATCTTGGAAAACTTCACCTGCTTTAATCCGTTCTTTGACCTCAATAACCATGGCCTCAAATTCCTGTTTTGTGAAGTGCCTATTTTTTTCCGTGTATTCTATGCCTTCAATCTCGTGTGTTTCCCTTGCTATTTCTTCTATTTCTTCGAGTCTGTTCTCTCCTAGCGTGACGTATTCACATTTATTTTGGATTCTGTCAAATATTATCCCATCAAGAAACAGTCCAAATTCAAAGTCTGGTTTTTCACCGGGTAACAGATCAATGGGTTGGAAGTGTTTTGCTGCTTCGTATGAAACATATCCGACTAGACCTCCCCTGAATCCTTTTTTCCCATTTGCCTGGGAGGTTAGTTTTCTGATCTCGTCGAATGGATTTTTAACCTCAATTTCCTGTTTTTGTCCATCAGTTTCTATTTCAAGGATGTTGTCCTTTGCTCTTAGAATTGCTGAGGGTTTAAATCCTAAAACTGAGAATCTTGCAAGTCCACTGTCACTTTCCATTGATTCTAATAGGAAGGTGCTGGAGTAGTTGGAGTATAAATTTTTAAATAATTCAAAAGGAGAATTAAATTCTAAATCTGTACTCTTAGNNTTCGTTTATTTTTATATTGTAATCGCCAAAAACATTCACTGCCTTTCATAATTTGTCACCTTGATAGTGTTAATAGTAAAATATAGTCAACAAAATATAGTACTTCAAAGTACTATTTAAAGCTTTAGAGTACAAATATGTACATAGATTTATATAGTTGGTACAATTAATGAATAGTTAGTGAGATCATGTGGGACAGAATAAAACATAAATTTGATAAATTCCCTGCGAGAATGGCAGTTGCAAGGAAGATAGTTGAACTAGGACTTAGAGTTGGAAAAACTGGTAAAATATACTGTGGAAATGTTGAAATTAGCGATGTGTCACTTGCAAGATCAGTTGGAGTTGACAGGAGAACAATTAAATCAACTGTAGATGTTATACTTGCAGATCCCCAGCTTTCAGGAGTGTTTCAAAACATATCTCCCGCCGGTACACTTCTTAAGAATGTTGCAGGCAATCTTGGTTTTGGTGTAGTTGAAATTGAAGCAGAAGCAGGAAATGCTGGTATTCTCGCCAGATCTACCGAACTAATATCATTAGAGGGTATAAGTATAAGACAGGCACATGCAGGAGATCCTGAATTGGAAGAAAACCCAAAGCTTACCATAATAACGGGAAAACCTATAAAAGGCGAGCTTATAAACAAATTTCTAAATATTCCTGGTGTTAAAAGAGTTTCAATCTACTAACAAAAAATATCATGAGGTAAATTCCCATACACTTTTTTTATAATAATCCCATAATCATTTAAAAAAACATTTCCAGCATATTGGGTTGATAAGATGCTTTAAAGTTTTATTATCAATGTACACTCCATACTAAAATAATTATAGTCTATTTTAGGGAGTTTCTATAAGCTTCTTCAGATTTTCTGGTAGTTTTGGGTTTGATAGTTTGTAATGTATCCATACTCCTTCTTTACGCCATTTTAACAGACCTGAATTCTTTAATAGGTTTAAATGATGAGATACTGTTGGTTGTGGTTTATCAAGTGCGGTCATTATCTCACATACACATAGTTCACCATGTTCTAATAGGTAAACTATTTTTAATCTTGTAGGATCCCCCAGTGCTTTGATTATATCTGCATTTTCCTGTATTTCATCTTCCCCTGGCATTTCAGAGAGTATTTTTTCTATATTCTCAATCTGGTTACAGTTGGGTTTTCCAACTCCCCTAACTTCACATGTTTTCATATTCAGTCCTATACTACAATGATATATTTAAATATATGGATATTTATAGTTGGGTTAGTATAAATGTTTCAGAGGGGGTAGAGAATGTCTACAAAAATTAAGAGAAAAAGTTTTGTTTATTCGTAACCACAACTTAGCCAGATCCCAAATTGCCGAAGGATTATTAAAATCATTATATGGTGAGTATTATGAAGTTTATAATGCTGGAAGTAATCCTACTATTGTAAATCCTTATGCAATAAAAGTCTTAGAAGAGATTAGTGTTGATATATCCGGAAATCGATCTAAAAATCTTAAAGAATTTGAAGACTTAGAATTTGATTATGTGGTTACTGTATGTGATGGAGAAGGTCAAAAATGCCCATGTTTCTCTGGAGGAAAAACTTATATCCAAAAATCATTTGAAGATCCTGCAGCAGTTAATGGAGATGACCCTGTCAAATTTGATGCTTTCAGAAGAAATAGGAAGGATATTAAATTTTGGCTTGAGAAGACTTTCAAGGTGTGATTGATAAGGGCCGTAAAGAATAGTATAAGTATAAAAAAAATGTTTATACAATCCATTTGATGGTTTCAGATATGGTAATTAAGGATCAAATTTTATTTTTAATCATTTAATTTATCTATTTTATACCATGCGAATATTATTTATTTTCAATTCGTTTTAATTCATTTTTAATCTTGTTTTTCATATATTTGACACAAAGTTCTCCATTATCATCAAGTCTCGAGACATCTGTAGGTTTTAAATTCTTTTTATTAAGTTCATCCATTACATTGATATTCAGTATTGATTTCACTCCTTTTTGTTCCAATATTTTAGGGGTGCAATCACCATCACAACCACTAATAGTAATAATAGGATATTTCTTGATTAAATTATTAAATCCCGTTCTATCAGCTGATGTAGCTCCCATACATATAGATATGGTATTCTCTGTTTCTTCAACTATATCTGCAGATGTTATTCGTGAAATTAAACCATACGGACTCATTCCGCTACATGCTGCAAATGCTATCTTGTTTTTTTTATTCATTTTTTTCCATCTATTTATATATTATTTATTTTATTCAAATACTGTTCATGAAATCTAAATTAGTACCGTCTAAATTTCTATTTTTTTTGATTTTAATATAGAATTCATCTTATCAAATCTATTTTTAATATGTGCGTATCCTTTTTCATCGAACGGACATTTTTCTATACATGATGTGCAACCTTGAATACAGCCTATACAAAGCTCTTTTACAAATTCTGTTTCTTTTTCACCACAACATGTTTCTTTTTCTATGATTGCGTTTTCTGGACAGGCTTTGATACATTTTCCACATTTCTCACAGTAATCTGTTATCCATGAATGTTGTTTATCATCTTTTATTGGTAAATTTGTTATACTAACAAATATGGCGGAAATTTTTTGTCTTGGACCTAATTCAGGAGATATTAAAAGACCACTTTGACCTATCCATCCTAAACCTGCTTTCTCACCGAGTTGAGAAAATTTCACAACACCACCATATGGATGAGCAACCTCTGTTGCATAATCATGTTTTCTAAGATAATCAGAGAGATTGTAACTTATATCGGCTAACTTCTTATAAGCAGAATCATTAAGTTTCTGTGCTTCAGGACCCTGTATTGCTTCAATAATTTGTTTATCCATTTCCATGGTTAATACAATTGCATTGGGATATTGGATGAACTTATCTCTAATTAAGAGGTCTGGAATGATTTGTGCGTACCCTATATCTTTAATACCTATAGAATGAGCATAGTTTTCAAAATCATTGATAAAATCCTGGTCAGCTATGATTTTGGGCTTTTTAGGGTTTTTAATATGGGATTCGTCGGGATTGTCAGTTCCTCCACAGTCACATCCAACTTCATTTTCTGTTCTATATTGTGATGTTTCTTTATTTAATTCTGATCCGCATCCGCATCCATTATCCTTTTTTAGTTTAATATTTTGTTCATGTGCTTTATCTTCCACTTTCATCAACCTTTATCCATATATCCAAATATGTAAATGTATAGATAAATATATTATGATATTATTTAAATCTTACTAAGAATTCTTTTTTTTTAAAATCTTTAATATTTGATTTAACACCCTAAAATTTTATTTTGGCTGTAAATATTAACTAATGTTATTTTAACATCAAATTCGTATTTATATTAAAGAATTGTTTTTGTGATTATTATTGAAATTCTATAAATTTACTAATAAATGCAAAAATATTTTATATTCAAATTATATAAATTATAATATAATAAGATGTTATAGAGTAAGATATTCGTGAGATAAGATGATAATCTTGTCACAATTCTCATATTTAAAAATATCTTTATATTGCCAATTAAATAATGTTAAAGTTATTAAAATGCATCCAAACAGGAAAATCAAAAAATATTATCGATTAATATTGACCAACAACCACATACATATATAATCAATAGTATTAGTAGATTCTAATGATATCTAAAGAAGTGTGTTTATGTTTAGGATAAATGTTTAACTTGAAAATTATGAGGAATTCACATAAAAAACAAAAAGGAAGTTGAAAGAAATTAACAAAAAAATATTTTAAAATTTAATTTAAATGTTCTTTCAAGAATAATCAAGTAATATGTCCGCAATATTAGAGTTAAATATATAAAATAATAAATTTAACCAAAGAATGGGTAATTTGATACTGAATTTGGACGTGATTTTAATGAATCTTGATAAAACAGTCTTTAATAGCGGTGCAGATTTGTGTATATATTTAAATCAACGGATCAATGAAAAATCCGGGGATGATCCGACAATTTTAGGTGAAGTTGTAAAAATAATGAAGTCCAAAAAGAACCACAAAATCTCGTAATACCAGGAAAATATTCTAAAATGTTATTAAACTATTTAGAAGAACAAAACAAATTTGAAAAAACATTTTCTGCTAATGGGGCCATGTTAATTTAAGAAATTTATTTGATTAAAACTAATTTTTAGTATTTTAACAGAATCAATCCAAATATTTTAATTATTATATTTAATGGAATAATGAAAAACCCTAAGGAACACTCCATTATCAGAATTAATCCATAAACATAACACTAACACCATCATAAACATGCATTAAAATGATAATAATAGTCAAATTTTGAGATTGAACATTTTAAAATAAATTAATTAAAAGAGAATATTTGAGAAATAAATAATGAAAATAATTAGTTAAACTGAACTTTTTAACTCTGCTTCTTTATCTTCTTCATCAAGAACTTTTAAAAGCTCATCCCATGCTTCTAAAGATTCTTTAGCTTCAGTATCTGTTAAAACTTCTATAGCATATCCTGAATGAACAAGAACATATCTACCAACCTCTAAGTCTCCTACTAAATCTAATTTGGCCTGCTGTCTAACTCCGCCAAAATCAACTGTGGCTACTTTATCAGTGATACTAACTATTTGTGCTGGTGCTGCAATACACATATCAATCTACCTCGTTTACTTGATTAAAATCAATTCGTTATAAGCTGTAACCATTTCGTTCAGCCCAAAAGTTTATAGTAATATTTGAAACCTTTACCATTATTTAATAGATTTTATTATGTGCTTCAACCATATAAACAATATGTTCTGGAGGAAAATGTTATGAAAGTGGTAGTTGTAGGCGGTGGATCCGCAGGAAGAACAGCTTCAATTGAAGCAGCACAAATAGGTGAAGAAGTTATCCTTATTGAAAACGATAAAATTGGGGGAAAATGTCTCAATACCGGATGTATGGTTGTTTGCGGTCTAAATGACGTTGCAAAATTTGCAATAAATGCCAAAAAATTTAATCAAATCGGAATTACCGATGTTAACCCTAAAATAGACTTTGAAAAAGTAGTTGATGGAGTTAAAAATACTGTAGGTAAAATTAGGGGAGTGATTACTTCTGAAACTAAAAAATCAGGAGTTAATATCATTAATGGCCATGCTGAAATTGGTGATGGATTTGCAAATGTTGATGGTATAAACTATCCCTACGACAAGTTGATAATAGCCACAGGTTCACAAGCATTTATTCCACCAGTAGACGGGGTTGAATATGCTAAAACATATAAAGATATTTTAAATTATAAAAAAGTCCCAGAAAAAATGATTATAGTTGGAAGTGGGACAATTGCAACAGAATTAGCCGGTTTATTCTCTGCATATGGCACAGAAGTGCATATACTTTGCAGAAATACCTTCCTAAAAGAGGTTGAAACAGATATAAGAAATTATATTGTAGAGAAACTGCTTAAAAATGTTAAAATACATGAAAACACATCTGTCTCCGAAATATATCCTGATGGTGCATTAACAAATTCTGGACGTATGAATGGAGATGTTATGTTAGCAGTTGGTATGAATCCAAATTCAGATATTGTGAAGCATCTAGTTGAAACCGGGAAAAAAGGTGAGATAATAGTAAATAAAAGGATGGAAACAAGTCATAAAGATATATATGCTGCTGGAGATGTTGTTGGAGGTATAGGAACAACACCGGTTGCAAGGATGGAAGGTGTTGTTGCTGCCCATAATGCTTGTGGAGTGGCAGCAGAAGTGGATTATAGTTTTATACCGTCATCAATATCACTTTACTACGATGTAAGTTATATAAAATCTGATGAAGAAGGAATAAATGGACATATACCAGGTTCAGCAGGTCCAGGAGCATTTTGGAACGTTCTTGATCGTGAAACAGGAATTACAAAAGTTGTTGTAGATAAAGATGGGGAAATTAAAGGTATTTCTTCTATATCTCCCTCTGCACGTTCGGTACTGGCTTATATGTCTAAGTTTATGAGGGATGGTTACAAAACATATGATTTTGATAATTTTGTTGAAGCACATCCATCCACCGATGCAGTTTATAAGTTAATGAGGTACTTCTCAAAGTTTGAATAGATTAATATAAAATTTTCATAATTATAAGCAGGTGATTAGGTTGGATGATAAGAAATTAGTTGAAGATAATTGTACAGTGATGATGAAACCCTTCTCAGATGTTACTAAATTCCATGGACATATATGTCCCGGTTCTGCAATTGGATATAAAGCAGCTGAAGCTGGGTTAAACGAACTTAAATCACATTGTTCTCAAGATGATGAGATTGTAGCTATTGTTGAAAATAACAGTTGTGCAGTTGATGCTGTACAAGTTCTTACTGGCTGTACATTTGGTAAGGGAAATCTGTTGTTTAAAGACCATGGAAAACAGGTTTACACATTTATTAACAGAACCACCAATGAGGGCGTAAGAGTATCATTAAACGATTCATTTAATATTGATATATTAGCACCACAGTTAGAGAAACTTCGAGGAGCTGTCAATTCAGGAATTGCAACAGATCTTGAAAAGGAAGACCTAAAAAAGATGACCGAAGAAGTATCCCAAGAGATATTGGAAATTCCCTACAATAAACTGTTTCATTCAGAGCCTGTTGAAATGGATATTCCTAAAAAGGCCAGCAACTTTAAAAATGTTAAATGCTCAAAATGTGGAGAAATGGTTTCTGAACATAAGGCCATAAAACTTGAGGGTGAAATTACTTGTATACCCTGTTTTAAAGGTTAAAAATATTCTGGTTAATATAAAATATTT
>PMGM01000081.1 GCA_003158115.1 Methanobacterium sp. | reverse complement strand
AAAGCTGAATGTCACGACCTCAGTTTAAGGAAAATGTAAAGAATGTAAAGTTTGGAAGGAAAATAATCTAGAAAAAGCAGATATATCAGAATATTAGTGTATAGATAAAAAATAGATAATAAAAAAAAGAATTATATTGTTATTATTTCTATTTTACTTCAAATTTCTTTGAATATGATTCTTCAGGATCCATTATTTCAATCGAATTATAGTTCATTATATTATTATAGAAATCTTGAAACTGTTTTTCATTAGCATCTAATAATTCATAATAATTAGGATTATAAAAATTTGGAGGATATTTAATTTTAAGATCTATTGATATGGATGGTGGAATTGCATTAACCCTTAAACCCATCTTAATAACACTATCATCATTTGTATCATAACCATTAAGTTTATTCGATATATCAGAACTAATTCCATCACGAGCATTATCTACAAAATGAATCATAAAGGTGTTTTTAGTTATTATCTCTTTGCAAACAGTTTCTAACATATTATCACATAAAGAAGTATCTATCTTTAATTAGAATTTACTAATCTCCCTTATCTAATGATTTCAAATTTTATCAAGCTATTTCTATTATGATATAAACCGGTACAAAGTACCGTTTCTATATAAATTATTGAATTTTGTATTAATATATTTTTTTGTTATTGATTTCTAGAAAGTATATCCAAAATATCAAAGCAAATATTAACAATTCATTTCTAGTTTCTTAAGTTTTAAAAAATGAAGATGAATTCATAGTTCATTTCATGGACATGTGTATATGAATCTTTGTCTACACCATGTATATCCAGACTTCTAAACCGGAATGCCTGTAAAAATGCAAAGGAAAATATTACGATTACAAATCCAATATTTTACACAAAAAATCTATATTTCACCTCTAAAAATCTTAGAAAATCTCTAAGCTTTAAATATTGTTCATTAAATTTCAACTTTATTGTCCCCATCTAAATAAACAATTTTAGTTTTAGTGAATTATACATTTCTTTAACAAAATCCTATTAAATTCCGATTTGATCATTTTTTACAAAGATATAACTCATTTTTGTGTGTTTGGATGTATTTGACACTGCTTTATCAGTTATACATATTAAAATTATTTATCTTATTGCACTCTATTACACTATTATTATATCTTAATAGATATATTTTTGCTTTTAATTATTTAATAAAATATCTAAGATCCAAAAAAAATAGGAAAAAATAAAAAAAATATGGATTTAATTTCAAATTAAGTCCATAACTTGAATTTAGAATCATAAAAAATTTAGACAATAGTTAATTTTTATTAAAAAAATAAAATTGAGATTAAAATAAGATTTACTCAACATTTATAAAAAATTTGGTTTATAAAAAATAGAATATNNCTCAACATTTATAAAAAAAAGAATATTTGCTTAGAACCAAATTAAAATATAAAAAAAAATATTAATTTAGAGAAGTTCTTTTCTGAGGTCTATGGTATCTACAAGATCGGGTCCTGTTGATATTATTGTTACAGGAACACCTGTTTCGCCTTCAATTTCTGCAACAAAGTTTTTAACCTCTTGTGAAAGCTGTGAATAATCTTTAACACGTTCACATTTTGGGAATATTCTGTCTACACAAGTAAGAGCTATCTGTGTTGCTCCATTAATCATACAGGATTCCCTTGCAAGATCCATATCAAAAGTACCTACTCTACGTCTACGTCCAGTAACAGTCCCATATTCCTCAATATCTAAAGCTTCCGCTTCTTTTTGAGTTATTTCTGTGTTGAATGGTCCTTCACCTACACGTGTAATATAAGATTTAAATACAACTATTACATCATCAACCCTTGTAGGACCAATTCCCACATCTGCTGCTGCTGTACTTGCTGTTGTATCTTTGCTTGTTACATATGGGTATGTACCATAGTATAATGATAATCCATATCCTTGAGTTCCTTCAATGAAAACATTTCTGTCTTCATCTAATGCTTCGTTGATTTCTGTTGGAACATCAGTTGTGTATCCGTCCATCTCAGGAATGTCACCTGCAAGTTTTGCTACCCTCATAACTCTATCTGCATTAGCTGGTCCACATCCACTGCCTGTACTGCCTATTGTTTTTGAAAGATAGTCTGATGCCCTGTCTTGATCTTTATGTTTCTGTTCTATTATTGCCGACCTGAAATCTGCAAAAGTCCTTTCTTTGACATTATATTTGTTAAGGTAGTCGAGTTCATGATGGAAAACTTCTGGATCCACAAGTACTCCAGCCCCAATAAGTAGTCTTGCACCGGTATGCACAAACCCTGATGGGATCATTCTTAATCCATATTTCTCGCCATTAAATTCAACAGAGTGCCCTGCATTTGGTCCCACACCTGCTCTTGCTATGATATCTGGTTTATCGTTGAAACAGAGGTAGGTTATACATTTACCTTTACCTTCGTCACCCCATCCTCCGCCAACTAATACGTTACATGTCATCTGAACTTCTCCTTAAAGCTAATTCCTAACCTCTTTTATATTGTGAACTATGCAATAAAAACCTATCCAAAAAAAAGGTTAGGTTTCTATATCAAGGTCATAATATTATAATCCTGAAAATCCAAATTTGCCAAACATGAACATATATGATGATCTACTATTTAAATCATTTATACAAAATCGTGGCTTAAAACCAACAACCACCGAAAGATACCATAACCATCTCATACTCTATTTCAAATATCTCAAGAAGACACTAACAGAACTAATTGATGAACTGAGAAAGAAGAAGATCAAAGAATAGGAATGCGAAGCAGATCTATTAAAAAACATTTACTCGGTTTTAAACAATATATTGAAGATTACATTAACAAAAATATTACAGTAACCCTGATAACAATAAGAACGTTATATTCAATGAATGGTTATGGAATTTATTCAAAAATCTAAAGGTGAATGGATGTCCAAAATAGAACTTGAATCTGAAGGAGTATTTTGTCCACAATGTGGATCCAAGATGAAACCTTTGGAAAACAAAGAAAAAATTTAAAACAGTATAAATGATTGGATGATCCTGAACATTATGCCTTAAATGAGCAAATTAAGACATTTCGTATAACATTATTAAAATATAAGTGTTAAATTATAAAAGTGATTGTTCATGGACCCACATAAGGAGATTCAATACATATCCCCGTAAAGCCGATCTTTTGTAATTGTTTTAGATATGCTTCTTTGGATACTTGATAACTCAATTCATTACTATTGCAAGCATCATAAATATGTCCATTCCAATCAACAAATTCGTGGGAGTATTTACCAGAATTGTAAACAACAATCATAATAGAAATATTTTTTGCACCACTTTCTTCAAGATAACTTGCAAATAAATCTGATTTAGTTGTACAGTTCATTGATTGTTCATTATAGGGAATATTCCTAATTTCTTGGAATTTTGCATTTACTGAAGTTTCATTAGGAATTAACGTACTTGAATTTACATTATTATTTATTGATGCAGCTGTAACTGTAACCTCATCTAAAGAAAGACATAAATTAATCTCAAAGATTCCTAAGAATATTATTAAAAATAAAATTGTTAAATATCTTTTTTTCTTCAGATGTTTCATAACATTTTCCTATTTCACCCTATTTCATCCTATTACTTTATAATTAATCACAAACATTTATAGTTTTAAATTTTTTTAGTGAAATACATCACAAAAAAGTATTACTTAATTAATAATTTCCATTTTATAATTCCAATTTATGTAATGAAATTTGGAGTAAATCTGTTACTAAAAGAAATATTTTACTTTGTAGTTGTATGGATGATATCTAATGACTAAAATAGAAATAGAATCAGCAGGAGTATTCTGCCCTAAATATGGAGGATCCATAGAAACCATTTGGGCCTAAATCTAGAAAAGAATATCGTTGTAAAGGGAATGATGAACATTATGCAACCGATATCACTACAAAGATTAGGAGAAAAGTATTGTTAGAATAAAGGGGTTTTAAAAACTTTGATTAATTTATTCTTTTTATTTTAGTTGAAATTTAAGTTTTATCGGAGGCTTTAATTGATAGAAGATATGACAGCCCTATTAAATTTAGGCTCCAAACACTGCAAATACTACAATAAACTATTTTATCCCCAGCATAATAGACAGGTGCATGTTGTTCTCAACATAGAAAATGGTACAAACAAGAGGTATATTGAAAAAATATGCAATGAAATAAGAAAATCTGAAATTTTTTAGATAGAACCTCTTGGAAATTTCATAAAATTAAAATCTAAACATCATTTAGAGTTAGATCATATAAAACAATATTAACTGACATCAGATAGGAGATACAAATAAGGAAAAGATTGTGGAAGTATTCTTGATCTTGACATTAATGCTGTTATTAATATACGCGATTTTGCACTAGATAAACAAAATCTCGTCAGTACCGTAGGAACTAAGGAATTAAAGCTTCCTTGAGAAAACCATAAAAGTAGACTCAATGATAAAATAAACCCCTTCCAAAAGGGAGGAGTAGTTCACTCATTATCATATGCCCAAAGGGATTAAATAATGTCTATTCCCCAAGTGTTTTATATCAGTAAATTTCTTAAAAAAAGATAACCTATTTAATATCAATATGATATTTAAATGGATACAACCTATTAAAATTTTGAGGATTTAATAGGTTATTCATTGTAGTATATTAATTGAATTTAGATAGTAACAAACCCAGTTCCAGGTTAATCTTTGTATTTTCCATATAATTCTTTAAAATCTTTCTTAAAATCTTCTGTTAAATGATAATACTCATCTTCTTTTCTAAAATTTATGGTAATTATTACTTCAATCTTTTTATAATTATTAAAAGATTTAAATTCTACTTCAATATCCTCACGGTCTTCATAATGTTTTTTAATTTTGCTTTCTAATGAATCATATGTCTTCCCATTAAAATTTTCATCTTTATAATGTAATATAGATTTACGGTCTAGGAATATACACTGATCATCGGATGTAGTCCTTGTAGTTGAAATATCTTCATCAAATTCTAACATATTACCTCTCACAATTATTTCAATAAATTTCACAATTACAACAGATCATCTATGTGTTGAATAGGTTAAATGTTTCCAAAAAAAAAGGATCCAAAATAACAAATAAATTAATATTATTATAAAATTTCTAAAACAATACTATAAATTAAAATATTAACTTGTAACCTAAAAAAATTTTTAAATTATTTTCTCAGTTGTTAAAGAATAAATTATAGTATTAAACTCATTCAAATAAGAATTGGAGTTATATAAACAAATTTAATTACTTTCTGATTCTTCTTCCGAAAATTGGTATGAATCTAAACTATGAACTGATATAATCCTATAATCCCATTCGGAACTGTTATCAAATTCTATAATAACTTTATCCTTTTCATAAATTATTTCAATGGATCGGACGCCATTTAAACCCTTCTCAAAAATTTCATTACCATTTCGTTTTATTAGTTCTAATTTTGTTGCAAAAGTCATATCAAACACCTTTTAAATTCAGAATATCCTTAATGCTATTAATATCATTCATTTGATTATATTAATCTCGAAAAAAGATATAAATACTTTATTTCTTAGTTTTAATGATGAAAATAGTTAAAATTTTTTCATATAATGTAAAATTTAATTGTTTTCAACTATTAACTTTCAATTATTTTCAAAATGGTGATCGTACCTAGACAAATATGTTATTGTTTAGTGTTATCCTGGTCTCTATAGGTGTTTATTCAAACTACAAACATTATATAGATTTTTCTCTATTTTAAATCACCCATTTATTTTGTTAAATTAACATCATAAACCATATCTTGATAGTAATGATTAGTTTATATATAATTTATATTTTTTTGATAAATTAGATAGAATTTAAATTAAGCATAGAATATTTAGATGTTGATTTAAAAGTATGAATATTGTATATTGACCTTAAAAGTAGTTGACTGGTTAACACGATACGTGAAATTCTGTGAGATTATTATTATGAAAAATATAGTTTAGATATCAATAAAACCTTGATCGATTCAGTTCTAATTGAATGTTAATTATTTTAAAAAGAGAATCTTAAAAAAAGATATCATAAAAAGAATTCAACAATCCCAAAATAAATTAATTTTTAACTCATGGTTTGGGGGGCGAGTAAAATTATAAAAAAGGTTTGGGAAAGTTGTGTCTTTTTTATGAAGTTGATTTATAATGTATAGGTAACTGTTTTAAGTGGTTTAGCGTCACCAGATCTTATATATTTAAGGATGATTTTTGATCCTTTAACTCCGTTAAATACGAATGTGTTAATACCAGGACTACCTACTAATTTCGAGTTATATGCTTTGAATGATTCTTTAACAAGCTTTACTTGTGATTTATTGTATTTTGCAACCCAATGATATCCTGTTGAAGGATTAGATTCTAATTTAATTGTTTTTGTAGTATGTAAAATCATACCATTGTTTGGTGTTGCTGCGAAAGCTCCTGTAACCATTGCTAAGCAAATAAATGCAGTAAATATTCCTGCGAGTTTAGTTTTCACAATTTTCACCTCCGATTATGTTTCTTCTACAATTATAATGTAAAAGTTATACTATATAAAGTTTTTTATTCAATTCACTAAAACCAGAATTTAATTAAAAAAAAATATAAAAAAAGGAATAAAATTATTAAAAGATATTATTTATATTACTTCTTTAACAGCTAATTCAATATCTACTGCTTTAACAGTTGTTCTTTTAGCGTGTTTAGCAAGTAACAATGCTTGTCGAGATATATCTTCGCCAAGTTCTTCTAAAA
>PMGM01000033.1:24524-24713 GCA_003158115.1 Methanobacterium sp. | reverse complement strand
TATAATAGGTTTTTTTAAACTAAAGGAAGTTCAAAATGTCTAAGAAAGTGGAAGATTTTATAGAAAATTTAAATGTAACAAGGGATATATCCTCAAAGTTTGCTGTGTCTGAGAAGATTATGAGAACATCTGCTAAAGGGCGTAAATATCTAGACTTTACTTTGGCAGATAAAACTGGTCAGATGGATG
>PMGM01000033.1:0-24504 GCA_003158115.1 Methanobacterium sp. | reverse complement strand
TATTAGAAGACTTTGTGATGATATCTCAAAACAATGTTAATGATCAGATAAAAGAGATCAGGCGAGCAATAAATGATGTGCAGGATGTTCATATTAAAAGCCTTTTAGAGGCATTTTTCTGTGATGATGATTTTACAAAGGAATTTTACATAGCACCTGCAGCAATAGTGCATCATCATAATTATATGGGAGGACTTATTGATCATTCTGTTGAGATATTGGAGATATGTAGAACCATGTGTAAAATTTTCCCAGATCTAAATAAAGATCTTCTTTACTGTGGAGTTTTATTACACGACATAGGTAAAATTAAAACTTACACCTATGGAACAGGACCTATTGGATTTTCAGAAGAGGGTGATCTGCTCGATCATACATATATCTCCTGTGAAATGGTAAAAGAAAGAATGATAAATCTGGAAACACCAGAAGAAATATCAAATCAAATACTTCATATGATACTGAGCCATCATGGATATATGAGCAGTGGATGGGGGTCTTCTGTAGATCCAAAAACACCTGAGGCTTTAGCATTACATTTTGCAGACAACATGGATGCAAAGGTTAAAGAAGCACTTCAAAGATGAACTCATTTCCTCTAAATTGATGAAGTGTTTTATTGAACCTTTTATTTTTGATATTATTCATTTTTTTTATAGTTTAATCGATTATCCTTTTTACAAAAAATTTATACTGGTTTTTACATAAATTAATGATAATTATAGTTGTCAGATTCATAGTTGTAGAAGAAAATCGAAAAAGACATGAATCGTTGTTGATGGTCTTGCTGGAGGTTATCTTATACTAAAACCAGGATATTGGAAATAATTTAAATGGGTGATTTTTTTTTTAAACTCTAATTTTATTTTAAACAGTTTCATAGATTTTAATTTAAAGGGAGTTAAATTATGGATAGAAAAATTAAGATGGTTTTTGTACTGCTTATTTCAGTAACTATTGTTTTTGCAGCCTTGGAGTACCAGCAAAATCAGCCTGTTAAACTTCAGGGCGTTCAAGTTAATGATTATCAGGGAAAGAAACTGACTCCAATTAATAACATGCCGAAAACCTCCATAAAAGGTACCCAATATATTAATGAGAGTAATTATACCCTTGAAGTCACTGGTTTGGTACAGCATCCTCGAAACTACACCTATGCTGAAGTTTTAAATCACACAGCATATCAAAAGGTAGTAACATTAAACTGTGTTGAAGGTTGGAGTGCAACTGTATTGTGGCAGGGAGTTTTAGTATCCGACCTATTGAATGAAGCTAAACCACTACCTACTGGCACGGTGGTCATATTCACGGCAGCAGATAATTACACTACTTCATTTCCAATCGAATATCTTTATAACAACAACATACTACTTGCATATAAAATGAACAATGTAACAATACCTCCAGAGTATGGTTTTCCATTCCAACTAGTTGCTGAAAGTAAATGGGGTTATAAATGGATAAAATGGGTTACAAAAATAGAAGTATCCAACGACACCAATTACACTGGCTACTGGGAGAGCAGAGGTTATACTAATGGTGGAAATTTGAACCAAAGTTATTTAGGAGGTTGATTTGGGAGATTAAATTGGAATTTCAATTGGAAATATAAAACTTAAAAATTTGGGAGAATAATCATTAATTAATGGAAATAGTTAATATAAAACATTTTAAGGATTAAACTCCCCAAAATATAGTTTATACCACCATTTTTTTTTACTTAAAATTGAATAATTTTTTTTATTTAAAAAAGCTACTATAACACCAATTTAGTCATGAATTTTTTAGATCGAGTTCATCTAAAATTTTGTTAATATCACACTGTGTTTGTTCAATTGAATTACCAGTATTGATGATATGCCAATCATTTGCTAATTCCAATGCTTTACCCCTGACTTTTACAAGATCATTTAAGTTTTCAAACATTTCATGTTCTTTACGTTTTAGCAGCCTTTTTAACAGTTCATCTGGTTCAACATCTAAAAAAAACATATAATTTGATGTTGGCAGTACAAATGAAAAAAAAGCATATAACAATTTTGCAACGGGTAATGGAAGATAGGCAACTCCCATGAGGTAACGAACCATTATGATAGTTCCACCTTTTTTACGGCATAATCGTACAGATCTAATTACATCGAGGGCGTAATACATCGATGCTTTGATATGATTAATTTTTCCCCTTCCTAATAGTGCTTTTTTAGTTTTTATCCCGTATTTATTGTCATCAGAGGGATGGGTACGTACAATTACATGTTCTCCCTTTATAAGATATTTTTCCCGAATTAGATTTGCCTGGGTGTCCTTCCCGGATCCATCCAATCCATCTATTATTATGTAACGCATTTATTACTCCTTTTAAATTTTTTTAATTAATTATTATAAATTTATTTTAAATTGTAAAATATTTCAGACCCCTAACATCATTAATAAAAGATATGTGCCCACTGCAGAGAAACAGGCAGTTATATTGTCAAGCCCTCTAGGTGTTATTCCCTCAAATATTGTTGCAACAAGCGCTACTATGGGTATAATTATGAAATTGGAAGTGGGTATATGATAATAATATAACACAATTGTTAAACTTAAAATCAGTATAAGGAACATTCCAATTGAACCTTCAAAACTTTTTTCATCACCCAATATTTGATATTTATGTTTACCATACCTTTTTCCAATTAAAGCTGCCATTCCATCACCATAGGACATTGCTGCTATTCCCACGGCAATTATCCAAGGTTGATTAAAGAAAAAGAAAGCAAGAACAGTCCATGATATAGCATAATAAACAAGACCAAGACCATGACCAGATGCAGATATTCTATCCCCTAATTTAATAGGAGAGTAGGGACTCATTAAAAAAGTTAGTAATATGAACGGGGCAGCAACAAGGAAGGTTATAATAAATCGACTAGTAAAAAGTGGTAATATGAAAAGAATATTTCCAACCATGATATGGAGAAACTTTCGACTAAAAGTGGGATATTGCTTCAACACTTTTTCAGATATAATGAGTAAAATGACAATATATCCATAGACCAATATCAGTCCTACAATATCGCTATATATCATGTCATTTATGAAGTTCTTTTACATATAAGAGAATTTGTATTGTATTGGTCTAAAATAGTTTAGAATTAATATTTTATGAGTAATCTATTATATCTTAATGAAGAATATTTAATCAAATAGAAATGTCAGAACTTTAACTAATTATATGATAAATGAATTAGAACATTTAACAGGCATTATAAAATAAAAATTTTTATCACATAGTATTTTGAAGGAGATAATTGGTTATGTACATATGTTTGGAAGGAATTGATGGATCAGGCAAATCAACACAGATAGAATTACTCGTAAAGTGGCTTGATGACTGTGGAATTGACGTATTGATGGTATTTGAACCTACAGAATCTCCTGCAGGTAAACTTATTAGGGAAATGTTACAAAATCCAAATGCAACTAAAAATAACTTTCAAAATACACTTGCACTGCTTTTTGCAGCTGATCGAATTATTTTAATGGACAAAATAGAAGCTGCAGAGAAAGAGGGTAAAGTTGTGATAAGTGATAGATGTTTCTACTCCAGCATGGTTTATCAAAATGATGGAGATTGGATAAGTACAATTAATAAATTTGCTAAAAGACCGGATTTAGTTTTACTACTGGACATAGACCCTGAAATAGCAATTTCACGATGTGAGGGTAATGATAGCTTTGAAGATATTGACTTTTTAATAAAAATTCGAGAAAGATATCTTGAAATTGCAGATAAACAAGATTTTATGGTCGTAAATGCAAAAAATGGTTTAAACAAAGTTCACGATGATATAAAAAGGGTTGTGGCCCGTAAATTGGGCATGTGCATTTAAAATGTGATTTTGATAAAGAAATATTCATTCTGGAGGTTTAGTTTCTTCTCTATTTTTCTTTTCAAGCACATCTATTCTTTCATTTAATGCTTTAACAATGTAATCCTTTGCATCTTCAAGGTTTTTTATCTCACCCTGAAACATTGGTCCTGCATCTGTCTGTTTAACCTCAAGATTGTAATTCTCCATTACATGAGCAATTATCATTCCAGTAACTCCAGGTGGAATTATCATTTCGAATTTTTCAACTTTTTCTTCTACCAATTTATATCCCTCCAAAGATTCAAATATATAAATTTTCATTTGATTTAAGAAACTCCCTGACAGGTTCCAAAATTTCTATTAACCGTTTTATAACAGAATTTTTAAGGTCAAGGGGGTGTAATTCATTTTTTGCATAGATCTCCAACAGATCTTGGTAACTGAGTTTAAGATTTCCACCAAATTTCTCGGGTCGTTCTATTAATAGTGTCTTATCTTCGGTGAATATGAAGTGTTCTGCAATTTCAATAACTGGATTACCTTCAACCAGTCCTTGTGGACAGAAACTCTTCTGCAATTTCTTCTTTATAACATCTGGTTCATCATCTATTGCAATGTAATTCGCTTTACTGGAAGACATTTTATCAGATCCATCTGTACCATGCAAAAGTGGTGTATGTAGGCAAACAGGAGCTTCATATCCCATTCTCGGTAAACTTTCCCTTGCAAGCATATGAATCTTTCGTTGTTCCATACCACCCAGTGCCACATCAACATCAAGAAATATCATATCCAGCACTTGCATAAGTGGATAAATTACTTCTGCTACTTTATGATCTTTACTGTCCCTTGTTATCTGTGCCATACTCCGTTTTGCACGTGTTAAAGTTGTTGAAAGGGCTAGTTCATATATTTTGTATGTATAATCTTCAAGTGTTTGATAGCTTGAACCTAAAATGAATTCAGTATCCTCAGAAAGCCCTAATGCTCTGAAACACTTTTTATTATAGTTTGATATTTTTTCTATTTCTTCAAGACTTCCCTTACCATTTAAATATGCATGAAAATCTGCAAGNNTTGTCTTTTTTGATTTTGTCTATGAGTTCTTCTTCTGTCACCACTTCGAGGGTGCCTCTTTTAATGCTTTCCATCTTAGAGTTAAGGTCCATATTATCACCGTACAGATAATCAAATTAAATCTTTAAAATATAAATATTTAGAAATAGTACACTTATTATCTAATTTAAACTATAGAAGTATATTATTTTGCTATTATTTATTAGATGTTTCTAGTGTTAAGAATATAAAGTATGTCTTCAATTTCAACTACCTTAACTTCATCACCAATTTCCAGGTCAGATGTTTCAGCGTTGAGATTTATATCAACTGGTTGGTATGTGTCAGGGTGTAATATTTGGATGGTTCGTGGCGTTTTTGATGTTACACTTGTAGTTTTAATATCTGAGCTTCTTGCAACAACTTTAATCTTGTTGTATTCTCTCCACAATACCGACCAAACATCTTGTGATTCAAGGTCGTTTAATAATATTTTTTTACCATCAAAACCTTTAACTTGTCCTTTACGGTTTTCATATTCTATGAAATCATCTTTTTGAAAATCTGGCAGTCTTATAGATATCCATATTCTGTACAAATCCTTTCCTCTGGACTTGTCCCTTCCAACTAAACGAGGTGATTCTTGAACAACCCCACCCATTACATCTTTAACTGCAGTTGTTAATTTTCTGGCTGCTTTATAAGATCCAATATAATAATCCACACCTTCTTTAATCACAGAAACGTCAGATACATAGGCCATCCTATTTTTCACTGATAATGAACCGATCTTGGCCCGTATTATTTGATCTACGGTTTGAAGTTCTTTGGTTGATGGGAATCTTTTGTCTGCACGTATCTGAATAACAGATTCAAAATAGCCTGAAGCATATTTACTGCAATCTGGACATACATCCTTCTTTATTTTAACATTTGTTGTATGTTCTTCAATGATCATTGTTCCCATAACATTTCCTTCAGCATGGATAATGCATTCATAGATGGAACCTCGGATTGTTAATATCTCAACTGATACTTCAAGATCTTGAACATAGGATGGTGTTTCATAATTTTCCATCACAGCTAATGTAACAAGTTCTTCTTCTGAAAGTTCAGAATCTTCCCATTTAATACCCTTTAAAAGTGAACTGCAGTGTGCGCAGATAGTTACTTCTAAATCTTGGGGAATGGTTATGATTTTGGCTTCCTTTACAAAGCATGATGTACATATGCCTTCGTATAACTCTTGATCTTCGCTACCGCATCTTGGACAAAACATGATTTCACATTAATATTAAATAAACATTTTTTAAGAAATTTTAATCTATTATATGCCATTAAAATAAAAAAAGAAGAAATTTAAATCATTTAAAGTGTTTTTAAAGGTGCTTTAGCACCGCATGCTTCACATTTAAGTATGAATATCCTGTCTTCCCTAATTATTTTGGTATCTGGTCTGTTACACTCATGGCACATAATGAAACGGTTCACATAATCCTCTATCTTTTCGTTTATTAAGTAGTGAGTGAACTTTCCTTGGAGTATGGCACGTGTTCCTTCCAGGTTTCCTGCTGTTCCGAGTTCTCTTAAAAGGAATTTTAAAACATGCTGGGGATCTCTGTTAAGTGCATCAGTAACCTCGGTGAAGTTCTGTATCATCGTCCTGTTCCCTTGGATCATAGAATATGCGTTGGGTACATTAAACCTGGTGGTTTCTTCTACCTTTTTTGGGAGCTGCTCAATTGCTCTGTCAAGTAATTCGTTATAATCAGTCATTTTATACCTCCTGAATAAGAAATTTATATAATCGATTTTTTTTTATGAGTTTAAATTTTATTCATAACTGATAGATTATGAGTTTAAAGATTGAAATTAAAGTTAGAAAGTTAGGAACGTCCAGTTTATTGTTCCTAAACTATTTTTAAGTAGCCCTGTTGAGGTTCGAAAATTATTCCCTTCCTCTTGAGTATTCTTAATATTTCTTCCGCCTTTTCTTCACTCATATTATATCTCTCTGACATTTCAGTTATAAGTATGTTTTTTGGTGTTCTTCCACCATACTCTTCTCCTAGCTCACCTAGGACTTCGGTAACTATACGGATTTTATCACGGTCAGATTTAGCTGGACGACCTTCAACTTTGTCTATATCAAGTTTGCCTGTTTCTGGATCGTATCCTACCTGTTTCATACACTTCATCTGTATTGTAATTGCACGCTGAGCATCTATTTCGGTTACTTCAGTTCCAAGCCTGATCCTTGAACTTGCCTCTGAAAGCCTGATAAGTGCTTCTAACTGACGGGCAGTTATGGGTACTGGTGAATCATCTTCAGCAGCTCCACCCCTCATTCCAACATAAAATTCCTGAAGAACAGCAATTGCTTCATCTGTAAGTTTTGGACTGACCTCTCGTCTTGCATATGCTATATATTTCCTGAGTAGTTCGGGTTCAATCTCGAAGGGTATGGATGTTTCCTTATGTATTCTTAATATATGTGCTGCGAGTTTACTATCCTTTTCAACATTGGGTTTATCTTCCACAACAAAAATAAGATCAAAACGTGATAAAATTGGTGATGGAAGATCTATTTGTTCACCAATAGATTTATACTGGTCAAATCGGCCAAACTTTGGATTTGCTGCAGCAAGAACAGAGCAACGTGAGTTTAATGTTGCCATTATACCGGCCTTTGCAATGGATATTGTCTGTTGTTCAAGAGCTTCGTGAATAGCCGATCTGTCCTCTGATCGCATTTTATCCAGTTCATCAATACATACATTACCTCTGTCCCCCAACACAAGGGCACCTGCTTCCAATGACCATCCCCCAAATTCGTCACGTACCGCTGCCGCAGTAAGTCCCACTCCACTGGTACCTTTACCACTGGTGTAAATTCCACGTGGGGCAAGTTTAGATACATATTTAAGCATCTGGGATTTACCAATACCTGGATCTCCCACAATCAGTATGTGTATATCTCCCCTTATTCTGGTTTTATCTTCCAGTTCCTTTGGTGAACCACCGAAAAGCTGGAGTGCAATTGCTTCTTTCACTTCTCTATAACCCTGTATGGAAGGTGCTGTCGAGTTTATAATCTTATTATAGACATCTGGATCTGAAGCAAGCTTTTTAATTTCTTCTTCATCTTCTTCACTTATTTTAAGCTCTTCAAATTCATGTTCAAGAGGTTCTATGAAATTGCCGTAAATATAATTTTTAAAACGTTTGGTTTTTTCATCCCGCACCGTTTTCATGACTCCAGTAATTTTAACTATATCTCCTGGAGTTAAAGTGTCAACAAGGTCATCTTCCATCACAACCATTATCTGTTTGGGTTCTTCACCACCTGAAAGATTTTCAAGGGGCTCCTGAAGCTTTGTTGTTTGGGTGTCCATGAACTCTGATTCTTCTTGAAGTAATTTGAATGATCTACCTCCACATTCTTGGCAAAGTGCAGGTTCACTTATCATGTTACTTGTTTGCGGAACTTCCTGAAGTCGCATACAACTTCTACATTCAAATAAAGCATTAATTATACGTGGACGGATTTCATCAGTTTTACGGACAATTCCATCAACTGCAACGAACTTTCCAATATATTTACTTCTTAAATATCTTAACTGAATATTATTTCTAATATTTTCAAATCTTATGTTCAATTCAGCATTTTTTCCCAGTGGATCTATATTCTTTATAGCCATCTGTGAAGCTTTTATAACTTCTTCAGGTTTTTCAATTAAAAGATCTGCAAGGTCTGGATCAAACATTTCAAGTTCAGAATAATTTACTACCACAGATCTCTCGTCAGGATATTTTTCAAGGGCCTCAAAGACTGTATCTTTATATTTAGAACTGAAAAACTCTTCAAATTTTGCAACCGAAGGTTTTGCTTTTTCTGTAGATGATGTTGAAGATTGCATTTTTGAACTTTACTCCTACTTATAATACGAAAGTTAATTTCTTGGAAATATGAGTTAATTCTTCATCATATATATTAATATACATAATAAAAATTACAATATTAAATTATCAATATATCCAAATTACTATATGGTTGCCCAGATAATAAATGAATAATATAATTAAATTTTATGTCATCATTAAAAACTTGTGATTACATTGAATTTGAATTAAAATGGTGATAAAATGAAAAAATCAAGATTAAACTTATTTAAATTAACCTCTATGAGTATATCTGTACTGGGTATCCTCTTTATTATTATAGCTATTCTGGTAATTGCCTATATAGGTATAGCTGCAGTTACACAAAGTGTTTCAACTGATGTTGGAAGCGGAGCCAGCTATGATCAGTATAATACTTTAACAACTGAATATGACGCATTAGAAAACCAATATCAAGATATTGGAACAAGTGTATATACCTCTAAAAATACCAATTTAAAATCAGCATATTCAAATGCTCAACTTCAACTTGAAAATACCAATACTACATTAGCTAATGTGGGCAGCGCATTATCAACTGGTCAATCACAGAGTGAAGTTACAGCTAGAATAAATGCAGCTCAAGCACAGTTACTTATTACACAAAAAAGTCTAAACAATGTTACTTCACTGATTTAACATTTTTTAATTTCTTTTAATCAAATCGATATTATAATTAAAAATTTTTTTTTAAAAATTATAATCCAACTATATTATCGATGGATCAAAACATTCTTTTAAATCCCTTACCAACTACATACATCTCAACACTTCCCTTCTTTGACGAAGGCGGTTTGGTTGTTTTGACTATTTTAAATCGTTTTTTAATATTTTTTACAATATTATCAAATTCTGCTCCCTGAAATGCCTTCATAACAAAGTTCCCGCTATGCATTAAAAGATGGTCGCATACTTTTAGGGCATTATCTGCAAGATCTGCAGATCTGAAATTGTCTATATCTTTAATTCCCGATAGCTTTGGAGATGCGTCGCATACAACTACTTGAGCCATTCCATTAAGAAATGATTTTGTTTTTGTTAGTATTTCTTCATCTGTGAAGTCTCCACGGACTGTTAAATAATTATCTTCATCAAAAGGTCTTATCCACTCAAGATCCACACCAATAACCAGACCTTCCTCTCCAACAGCTGCAATGGCTACTTGAGACCATCCTCCAGGGGCAGCTCCTAAATCTACTACTTTATCATGGGGTTTAATTACCTTAAAACGTTTGTTAATCTGTAAAAGTTTGTAAGATGCCCTAGATCTGTACTGTTCTTTTTTGGCCATCTTGTAATAATGTTCATTCTTTCTTTCAGCATTGTAATTTTTTCCCATTCTATTCACGTCCCTTAAAATTTAGTGATTTACACTTTGATTCTTCTATCTTGATTATCCTTGCATCCAACTTCTTATCCTTAATTTCCAGGACCATAACTGATGGATCAGACATTCTTGGGACTGTCGGACTTCCGGGATTCAAAAGTAAAATATTACCTACTTCTTTTATAAATGAAGCATGAGTATGTCCTGTTATAAGAACATCTACGCCCATTTCCATTCCAATATATTTAAGTTGTAGAGTATCTCCTCGAGGGTAAACTTCACCATGGTCAATACCTATTTTGATTCCTTCAATAGTAACAGTTTCCTGTTTTGGAAGTTTTAAACCACACATTCTGTCCACATTGCCTTGAACGCATAGTGTTGGTGCTAAATTTTCAAGTTCGTGAAGTATATCTATTGAAACCAGATCACCTGCGTGGAAAATCACTTCAACATCTTCAAAAGCTTTAAAAACTGGTTCAGGAATTTTCAACGCTCTCTCAGGTATATGGGTATCTGATATTACACCTATTAACATATAAAATCTCCTTAATGTTTATCTTATCGATCTAATCAAATTTTAATTTAAATTATTAAATAATTCTATATTTTTTAGTTATACAACAATTATTATATTTCTAATATAACTTTAAAATAACTCATGGATGTTAGTTTGTTGGGTTGTTTATCAACAATAGAATCCTATTCTATAAATTCAAAAGCAGTTAACAAGATTTTTTAGGGGGGATCATAATATCTTTAAAATTTAAAGTAACTGTTTCTTTAAAAATTCTATAATAAGTTATGTTTGGATTGGTAAAAAATTATTTATCAAACCAGATTGATATAATTCAAACTAAGTTAACCAAGAATATTATATATATGTCCATGCTTTTAAATATAAAAGTCTACATTATAAAGATGGTAAATGTTTAAATAAAATATTTAGTATGATAATGGGGTCATTAATTTAAAATATTTCATAAATTTTTTTAACAGCTGTACGAGTGATATAAATGCATGAAGTCATAATATGCGAGAAACCAAAGGCATCTGAAAAGATAGCTTCGGCTCTTTCGAAAAATTCAGTTAAAAAGAAATATAAAAAAGTTTCATACTACGAGTTTGAGGAGAATGGTAATAAAACTACTGTTCTTTCTGCGGTAGGTCATTTATATTCACTTGCACCTAAAAATAAAAAACAGGGCAGGTTGTTTGATGTTGAATGGGTTCCACTATATGAGAAGGACAAACAGAAGAAATATGTTAAAGATTATGTTGATGCAATAAAAAAGTTCTCTAAAAAAGCAGATAGATTTGTACATGCTTGTGATTACGATATAGAAGGTACTCTGATAGGGTACAATGCAATGAAGTACGCCTGTGGTGATAACAGCTTTGATAATGCTGTAAGGATGAAATTTTCCACTCTGACAGATGAAGATATAACTGCAGCGTATGAATCTCCATTGAATATAGATTTCAACCAAGTTGATAGTGGTATTGCAAGGCATGTTCTTGATTTTTTATTCGGTGTAAACATATCAAAGTCCCTAACCGATTCTGTGATGCAGGCAACTAAACGTTACATACAACTTTCAGCTGGTCGTGTGCAAACACCAACTCTAGCAATACTTGTTGAAAGGGAGAAGGAAATTCAAAAATTCATACCCGAACCTTACTGGATGATAAAGGCAGATCTTGAAGTACCAGGCATTGAGGAAGGTATCACTGCAGATCATAAAGCAGGTAAAATATTTGATAAAACTGTTGCTGATGACATATTTGCAGACTGTGAAGGTAAAGATGCATTGATTGACAGTATTGATATAAAAGAAACTGTTAAAACTCCGCCAGTACCATTCGATCTTGGTTCTTTACAATCTGAGGCATATGGAGTATTTGGATTCAGCCCTAAAAAAACACAACAGATAGCACAAAACCTTTATACAGAAGGTTTCACATCTTATCCACGTACTTCATCCCAGAAACTTCCAAAGAGTATAGGTGTCGATAAAATACTTAAAAAACTTAGTTATAATGCTTCGTTTAAATATCAAGTTGCAAAGCTTAAAAAACCTTATAAACCTAACGAGGGGAAAAAGACAGATGAAGCTCACCCTGCAATACATCCTACAGGAGTTCTTCCTAAGGAATTATCAACAGACTATCGTAAACTATACGAATTAATAACATACAGGTTTATCTCAGTCTTTGGTGAAAATGGAATTTTAGAATCCATGAAAACCAACTTGAAAATTGGAAATCAAGATTTTAATTTTTCCAGAAAGAGAATGGCAAAAATGGGCTGGATGGATCTGACCCCATTTAGAAAACCCGATATCGATGTATTTCCATCAATAAAAGAAGGAGAAACACTAGCTGTTAAAGATGTTAGAAGCGAAGAAAAGGAAACCAAACCTCCAGCAAGATATAACCAAGCATCACTCATCAGAGAACTTGAGAAACGAGGATTAGGAACGAAATCAACTAGGGCTAATATTATATCCATACTCTATACCCGAAAATTTGTTGAAGGTAAAAAGATAAAAGTAAATGAGCTTGGTGAACACCTTATCGATACTTTGAAAAAATATTCAAACAAGATTACCAGTGAAGAGCTTACAAGGGAATTTGAAACAGAACTCCGGGAAATATTAGAAGGTAATGAAGATAAAGAATTGATTATTGAAAGGGCCAAAGTTGAATTAACTTCCATTCTTGATGATATTGAAAATAACAAGCTTAAAGTAGGTGAAGAGCTTTATAAATCATATCGTGAAAGTAGAGTAGTTGGAAAATGTAAGTGTGGTCAAAACCTTATTTTAATTGATAGACCCCGTGGAAGTACATTTGTGGGATGTTCAGGATATCCTGAATGTAAATCCACTTATTCCATGCCTATGGGAGCCACTGTTCTTAAAACTACATGTGAAGAATGTGGACTTCCTTTAATATCATTTGGAAAACCAAGGCAGAGGGCATGTTTGGATCCGAAATGTGGCAAAGATGGTATCGAACCTACAAATGAAATTGTAGGCACTTGTCCGGAATGTGAAAGTGACCTTATCAAAAGATCAGGCCGATATGGTGAGTTTATAGGTTGCAGTGGATTCCCAAAGTGTAGGTTTACCAAATCTCTTGAAGAAAATGAGAGTGAAAATAAAACCCAAACAAAAACTACTAAAAAACCTGCTAAGAAAGCTGCTGCCAAGAAGACTACAGGTAAGACCGCTGTTAAAAAGACAAAAGCAACTACTAAAAAAGCTAAAGCTAAACGTGTCACTAAAAAATCAGCTAATAAAATACCTTCAAAGAAGACAACCACTAGACGATCTGTAGTTAAGAAGTCCCAAACGACTTAATTATTCATTTTTTTTTAAACAAATAAACCTCATAACTTTCAACATTTAAATTATTATCATACTTAAAGTTTAATATAACAACTTAAAGATTAATTTCTTAAATAAGATTCATACTAGTGATCACAATAAACTTCTAAAAATCAATAAATATAATAGGATATAGTATACAAATCATTGGATCATACCGATAATTAAAAATCATGGAATAATGGGAGGTTAATATGAGTGTAAAAGAACTACTGTTTAAGTATAGAAAATTAATAATCATAATTTTACTGTTTCTAGTAGTGTTTTCAATTAGGGCCGAGGCCGTTAATATAGGCGGTGTCCCTGACCAAGCAAAATCTTTTTATCAAGATCAAAACGGATTGCCCTATTTTAGTGAAATGGACTCCTACTACAATCTGAGAATGACACAAGATTACCTTGATCATGGTTATCTTGGGGATACGATAATAAATGGAACAGAATGGGATCTTCATTCATCTTTCCCATCAGGTCAGAGTGCAGAATATACGCCATTGATCGTTTATTGCACTGCTTTCACGTACAAATTTGTTAATTTGTTTACACATGTGCCACTAAATGCGGTTGCTATCTGGATTGCACCATTTATTGCATCTCTAGCAGTTATACCGGCTTATCTATTGGTACGTAGAATTACCAATGATTATGGTGGAATAACAGCAGGATTACTGGTGGGACTTGCACCAGCATATTTTGCACATACATTTGCGGGTTTCTTTGATACTGACCAGTTTAACATGATAGTACCTCTTTTGGTCGTTATGTTTTTTATTTATAGTATGCTGGCCAATACTATGAAATCTCGAACGATTTATGCGGCTTTAGCAGGATTTGCAATGTTAGTATTTACATTGGCATGGTCTGGATGGTATTACATATACTATCTGGTCTTAGCTACCGCTGTAATATATTTAATCATATCCCGACTCTTATTAAATAATAAAACAGCCAGACCAACCGATTACTTCAAGGGAAAATTAGGATGGTTTAATGATAAACCCGATCTTTTAACGTTAATAGTATTCGTAATAGTCAGTCTATTATTAATGACTCTTTCTATTGGGGTAAGTGGGCTTGTTACAGGTATACTATCGCCGATAGGCGCAACTCAGATCCAATCAGCTGTTCAGTCAACAGCATATCCAAATGTATATGTTTCTGTTTCTGAACTGCAGATACCTTCCTTAAGTGAGGTAATAAATGGAGTTGGAGGATACATACCATTCTTCTTCGGAATCTTTGGAATGATTGCACTCTTCTGGAATTTAAAAACCAGGGAAGTTAAGGAAGAAAAACCTAAGAAACCTAGAAAACCTAGGAGAAGAGGTAGAAGTAGTAGAAGAAAAGCCGAAGAAAAAGAAGTTGAAACCGAAATTAAGGTTATTAAACCAGATCCAATACCACAAAAAACAAATTATGTCTTTTACTGTGTGTTGTTTTCTTTATGGCTTTTAGTAACGGCATATGCAATGACCAAGGGTGTAAGATTTGTTGAGGATTTTTCACTACCAATCACATTAACCGCAGGTATATTTGTAGGCCTTCTATTCGGCTTTGTAAAGGGTCGCGTACCAAATATATCATATCAAAAGGTAATCATGGCTATAATTGTAATTGCCGTAGTATTTTCCCCTATTACATTAGCGTATGGAGTATCGAGCACAGTTGTACCAGGGACCGATGATTCAATGGTTACGTCACTTCAATGGATAGGAAATAACACAGCAAACAATACAGTAATTACTTCATGGTGGGATTTCGGACACCTATTCACCTACGAAGCTAACAGACCCGTTACATTTGATGGTTCATCCCAGAACAGCCCAAGGGCCTATTGGGTTGGAAAAGCACTTTTAACGAGTAATGAAACACTTTCAGTAGGAATACTTAGGATGTTGGCATCAAGTGGAGATCAAGCTCCTTTAACTATGGACAATTATACAAATAATACTGGATTGAGTGCTGAAATACTTACTAACATTCTAGGAGTGAATAAAACACAGGCAATAACCATCATGACAACCCAGTATAATTTAACACAAACACAAGCACAAACAATTGTACAGTATACCCATCCTGATAACCCAACTCCTGACGTGTTAATAACCAGTTCTGACATGGTTCAAAAGGCCGGATGGTGGTCTTACTTTGGTAGCTGGAATTTCACAAGCAACAATGGAACCAATTACCAGTATCTAGCTTCAGAGATGAACTCCACGACAGTAAACAATAAAACACTTCTCATTGGAAGTAACGCAGTTGTTGCTCAAGCAAATGGAACCAATGGAACATCAGCTGGAATAGTAGATACCAATGCAATAACAAGTAACGACACAACAACAACTTTAAACGAGATATCCAATGAATTAGAAACAGGAAATGGTTCACTTGTGATACAACCACACACACTAACAATAGTAAACAACAACACAGTAACACAAACACTTGTATCCAATTCAAGCGAGTATTCAATACTCCTGATAAATGAAAATGGTACATACATTGGAGTAGCAATGAATCAACAATTAGAAAATTCCATGTTCACCAAGCTCTTCTTTGAGGGCGGTGCCGGTTTAACCCATTTCAAGTCGTTATACGGTCAGCCAGGTGTTATGGTATGGGGTGTGACATATTAAACACACCTTCAATTCTTTTTTTTATTCATTTTTTTTAAATATAAATTAAATACTTTTTTTAAGTGGAAGGAATAAACTACTATTTGTTGATCAATTATATTCAGATAAATTACATGAATTTAGATTAAATCAAACAAATCAAATTATCATGTAAATGATCAAATTAAGAAGAAATAAGAGATTTGATCGGATAATTAATTGGATAAATCATATAAAAAAACTGAATTATTATATGCTTTTATTTATACTAAAAATATTCATCTTAAACTATTTTATGTGAGTTTTATGGCTATTGAAGACAGAATCAGAGATATCGAAGAGGAGATTAAGAAAACTTCCTACAACAAGGCTACTTCCCATCATATAGGGAAATTAAAAGCCAAACTCTCCAAGCTCAAGGAGGATGCACTTACTAGGAGCAGTTCAGGAGGTAAAGGAAGGGGATTCCACGTTAAAAAAAGTGGTGACTCTACTGTAGTACTTTTAGGTTTCCCATCAGTTGGAAAATCAACAATTTTAAACCAACTCACGAACGCAGATTCCAAAATAGGGGCATATGAGTTTACAACCTTGGATATAGTTCCAGGTGTAATGGAGTACAGAGGCGCTAAAATACAAATATTGGATATTCCAGGAATTATTACAGGAGCTTCCAGAGGCAAAGGAAGAGGAAGAGAGATATTGTCTGTTGCTAGAAATGCAGATTTTATACTCATGGTTCTTGATGTTTTTAATCCTCAACACATGAAAGTAATCATTGAAGAGCTCAGAAATATTGGAATAAGAGCAAATGAAAACCCTCCTGATGTTACAGTTAAACGAACCAAAATGGGTGGAATACACCTTTTAGCAACAGTTCCACTAACAAAGATAAATGAGAAGACCATCCGATCAATTCTCAATGAGTACGGTATACATAGTGCTGATGTGCTTATTAGAGAAGATGTAACAGTTGATCGATTTATCGATTCAATGGATCCAAGTTGTATTTATGTACCTATGCTGGTAGTTTTAAATAAAATAGATCTTGCAGGTAAAGAATACTTAGAAAAGACTAGATCAGAAATGCCCGAAGCAATATTTATAGCAGCAGATAAGGGTATAAATACGGACGAACTCAAGGATGAAATCTTTGAGAGGCTTAATCTTATACGTCTCTATTTAAAACCACAGGGTAGAAAAGCAGATTTGGAAGAACCAATGATCATAAGGAAGGGGTCTACTGTTGGTGATGTTGCTGCTAAACTGCACAGGGATTTTGTTAAAAATTTCCGACATGCCAATGTTTGGGGAACATCTGTAAAATTTCCTGGCCAAAAAATAGGACTGGATCATGTTTTAAATGATAAAGATGTTTTAAGACTAATTATAAGGAAATAAAACATCATTGGAATTATTATTTTTAATAATATCCAACATTTAAGAGTTAACTCAACCAACTAGAAGAATTTTTATATGATGAAAAACTATATGAAAGTGGTGAAAAAATGAAATTAGATGATATAACTGTTTCAAAGGCTATAATTGAAGGATTCATGCAGGATTTTCTGGATTATACTGAAATGGATGTTGCAATAGGTGGAGGAGGTCCGGCAGGACTTACTGCAGGATACTATCTTGCAAAAGCAGGGTTTAAAGTAGCACTTTTTGAGAAAAAACTCTCTATGGGTGGTGGAATGTGGGGTGGTGGTATGATGTTTAACAAGATCGTTGTCCAAGAAGAAAGCAAACGCATCCTAGATGAATTTGGTGTTGGTACCACAACCTATGAAGAAGGTTACTATGTAGCAGATTCCATAGAATGTGTTTCAACTATTTGTTCAGAAGCTTGTAAAGCAGGATTAAAAATATTTAACCTTATGGCCATTGAAGATGTTATGATGATGGATAAGGGAGTTGAAGGAGTTGTCCTCAACTGGACAGCAGTTGAAATGGGTGGACTACATGTAGATCCATTGACTGTACGTTCAAAAGCAGTAGTGGATGCCACTGGACATCCTTGTGAAGTCGTAAAGATACTTGAGAACAAGATGGAAGTAGAACTTGCAACTGAAACAGGTAAGATCATGGGTGAAAAATCTATGTGGGCAGACAAGGCAGAAAGCCAAGTAGTGGATAACACAACAGAGGTGTATCCAGGACTTTATGTTACAGGGATGGCAGCAAATGCAGTTCACGGATCACCTAGGATGGGTCCAATATTTGGTGGAATGCTACTTTCAGGTGAACGAGTTGCCAAGATATTAATTGAAAAATTGAAGTAAATTTATTTTTAATTCAATTTTTTTTATTACAATAAACAATCAGATTTACATGGCTGCAGTAATAATAACAGGAACTCCAGGTACAGGAAAGACAACAATATCAAAGATTGTTGCAAAGATTCTTAACGCTCCTTTGATAGCTCTTAACGAACTAATAATAGAAAAACATCTTTACAATGGTCATGATGATAAAAAGGGTTATAAAATAGTTGATATGGAGTCTCTTTCTGGGGAAATCAACTTGATACTTAATAGTATAGATAAACAATTAATTATTGAGGGTCACCTCGCCCATGACTTTGGAGTTGATGAACAAGTTCAATCTGTTATTGTACTCAGAGCAAGGCCAAGTGTTTTACGAAAACGTTTGAATAAACGGGAATGGTCTGATTCTAAGATACAAGAAAATGTAGAAGCTGAAGCTCTTGATCTATGTACATTTGAAGCTGTGGAAATACATGGTGATAAAGTACATGAAGTGGATACCAGTGATCTGGATGTGGATGAAGTTGCAGAAATTATAATTCAAATATTAAATGGTAAAAAACAATTACCACCGGGTAAAATTAACTTTTTAGATGAGCTGTTCTAAAATAATTCAGTAAATTCTATTGTACAACATAAAAAAAATTTTACTCTCCCACCATATAACTATGTAACTGATCATCTTGGATCATAAACAAGTGGGATTTAAAAGATAGCAAAGCTTTTTAAATGGTAAGGTAAATAAATTATAATATTATTCTTAAGTACAGTTCTTAGAATTTGAGGGATCTACTCCTTTAGGATTCAAAACCCATATGAGCTAAAAATTTTAAGATTAATAGTTCTATATTCTGGTATTTGCAGTTTACCACGAGAGGTTAAACTTTGAGAAGGGGAAGAAGACCAAAATGGATGTTAAAGATAGCGGAAGAAAGAATTGACATCCTTTTTAATAGGGCCGATGAAGATTTTGCCATACACCCTGAAAGGTCTAACCGTTACGTTGAAATGGCTCGAAACATTGCAAAAAAGTACAACATGAAGATGCCCTCTAAATGGGCTAAGAGGTTCTGCCGCAATTGCCACTACTTTATGAAACCTGGCTTAAACTGCCAGATAAGATTGTCCGATTCAAGTGTGGTTATCAAATGCCTTGAATGCGGGAACATCAATAAAATTCCATATATAACGGAAAAAAAAGAGAGAAGGAGGAGGAAAAATGAACATAATAACACCTCCAAAAAAGGAACTGATGAACAGATCACTTTCAACTATCACAATTAACATAGGAAAATCAAGAATAAATGAGAGTATGTTAGGCGAGATAAAAAGACAGCTCAAACAAAACGAAGTTGTAAAGTTGAGATTTTCAAAAGGTATATCCGGAGAGAAACAAAACTATATTACCGAGATCATTGAGAAGTCTAATTCTAAACTTATTGATTTTAGAGGTAACGTTGCTGTAATATTCAAACAAAGAAGAGGTAAATAGGAGGATAAATATGACAACAATTTACGATGTGCCAGCAGATTCGCTCATCAGCGAAATTGCAAAGGAATTAAACGAAAACAAAAAAATAACTGCCCCTGAATGGGCTACATTTGTCAAAACCGGTGTCCATAAAGAAAGAAGACCTGATAATCCTGACTGGTGGTATGTGAGATGTGCATCCTTATTAAGAAAGGTTTACATGGATGGTCCAGTGGGTATTAACAGTCTTAAAACTTACTATGGTGGTAAAAAAGACAGAGGTACCGCACCTGAAAAATTCAGAAAAGGTAGCGGTGCAGTTATTAGGGGAGCATTACACCAGCTTGAAGACGCAGGATACGTTCGCAAAGTAGGTGAAGGAAGACTTGTAACACCGGAAGGTAAATCTTTCCTAGATAAAGCATCCCATAACATTAAAAAAGATATCCCTGAACTTTCTAAATATTAAACGGAGGTCTGAGATGACTGACATCGATGAAATACGTCGTAAAAGAATGCAGCAAATGCAGCAACAAGCTGCACAACAACCTTCTGAAGCCGAGTCACAGGAGCACATGCGCAGAGAGATGGAAACTCAGAAAAAGCAAGCCATGATGCAATTATTAACACCTGAGGCCAGAGCAAGACTAGCAAATATCAGACTCACAAAACCCGAATTTGTGGATCAGATAGAACTTCAGCTAATACAGCTCGCCCAGGCTGGACGTGTGCAATCTAAGATAAGTGATGATCAGCTCAAAGAACTCCTTAGAAAACTCATTGGTCAGAAAAGAGAAATTAAGATTTCCCGTAGTTATTAAAAATAATGGAATAAATGAAGGCTTGTGTACTTTACAGTGGCGGAAAGGACAGCTCTTTAGTAGCTTTTATCCTGAAAAATTTAGGATATGAAGTTGAACTTGTAACGCTAAACTTTGGGTATTATCCTTCTTGGAAAGCTGCAGCTGAGTCCTCAGCAATTCTGGGATTCAAACACAGGATTCTTAAGGCGAAACCTCACGTTCTTGAAGATGCAGTTGACACCATTATAAATGATGGATTTCCTAACAATGGTATAAACCATTTACATAAATATGCACTTGAACTTGCTGCTAATAATTATAAATTGATTGCAGATGGAACAAGGCGTGATGATAGGGTTCCAAAACTGGATTTCAATGAAATTCAAAGTTTTGAAGATAGAAACGGTGTAGAATACATTAATCTTGGAGGATTCGGTCATAAATCCATTAATCATCTTTCAAAAACTCTTTTCAACGTGAAAAAAGAGTTGACTAACAGGGAGAATAATTCTGACTATGAGATAGAAATAAGATTTCTGATATCCAAACTTGAAGGCGAAGAAATGGCTTTCAAATTATTCCCAGAACATTTACAATCAAGAGTTATAGGATGGAGAGAAAATGAGTAGAAATAAACCATGTGCAAAGAAATTAAGACTTTCAAAGGCTACAAAACAAAACAGACGCGTGCCTCTATGGGTAATGCTTAAAACATCAAGAAAAGTCCGTACTCATCCGAAGATGAGACAATGGAGAAGAAGTAAGGTCAAAGCATAGGTGTGATTTAAATGGAAAGAGTCTACATTATCCCATTAAGGGACGTTAAAAGAGTGCCAAGGACCATAAGGTCTCCTAAGGCAATAAGGTTGGTCAGGGAATTCCTAAAAAAACATATGAAATCCGAGGATATCAAAATCGATAACTCAATAAACGAGAAAATATGGGAAAGAGGAATCCAAAAGGTACCACCAAAAATAAAAGTAAAAGCAACGAAGGAAGAGGATGGATCTGTATCAGTCACCTTGGTTGAATAGGGTGAGTTTATGATTAGAAGGATCAATATTGGCGGAAGCCCAAATCTTGGCGTTTCAATATCCGCCACAGAAAAAATTGCTATTACACCACCTAACATCTTGGATGGAATGGTGGATTTGATAACAGAATGTTTAGATGTTCCAGTTATCAAAACCCCAATCAGTGGAAGTAATCTGACTGGGGCCCTCACATGTGGAAATTCAAATGGTATTGTTGTTTCAAGATATACCTATGACAACGAGTTAGAGGTTATAAGGGAACAAGGAATCGAAGTAGAAAGAATACCAGATAAGCTTACAGCTATTGGTAATATCCTTCTAGCTAATGATTTCGGTGCACTTGTACACCCAGTCATCTCTGACAAAGCCATTGAAGTAATTTCCAATGTTTTAGACGTTGAAGTTCAAAGGGGAAGTATAGCAAATTTTAAAATAACAGGATCAGTTGCAACAGCAACCAATAAAGGGGTTCTTGTACATCCCGCAGCAAGCGAAGATGAACTTGAATTCATAGAAAAACTGTTCAAAACACATGTAGATGTGGGAACCGTTAATAATGGTACTCAACTAGTGGGTGCTTGTGCAGTGGCTAACTCAAATGGAGTTATGGTTGGTCTGAATACAACAGGTCCTGAACTTGCAAGAATAGAGGAAGCATTAGGTTTTCTTGAGGGATACTTATGAAGACAAAGATATTTAAAGTTCAGGGAAAATTCATGATGGGTCGAGGCCTTAAACACTTCACTAAGGAATTAAAAGCCGTAAGTGAAGATGACATACGCGAAAAAATATATTCTGAGTTTGGAAGTAAACACAGGATCGGTAGAACTAAGATATTCATAGAGGATATCAAAGAGATCTCATTGGATGAAGCACAAGATCCAATCATTAAAGCATTATCCAACGGGTGATCTAAATGGAAGACAGACAAAGACTCGAATCAATGGTGAATGAGCTTAATGCATACCAACAACAAGCAGAAGTTCTTCAGCAGCAGATTGATTCTTTAAACGCTACAATCACGGAACTTTCAGTTGCACTGGATACGTTATCCACAATTAAAGGAGAAGACAATAAAGAAACATTGGTACCTATAGGTGCTGGATCTTTTCTTATAACTGAACTTAAAAACACTGAGGAAGTAATAATAGGACTTGGTGCTGGAGTAGCTGTTAAAAAGAAGATAGATGATGCAAAAGACACTATAACCGAACAAAAAACGGAACTTGAAGAACTTAGAGAAAAGATGTCTGCAGATCTCCAAAAGATAACCCAGTACATCATGAAGAAGAGTCCTGAAGCAGAGGAACTCATGCAAAAAATAGAAGGACAAGAATAAAGATTATCCTTTAATCTTTCTATTATCATTTAATCATTCTAATATTATAATCTATTTTAAATTTAGGGGAGTGAAAACTCTTTGTTTGAATCACTTAAAAAGAAGTTTACCGGTACCATAGGAAAACTATCAGATAAGATCACCGAGGAAGAAAAATTAGAAGCCTTAGAAAACAAATCTTCAGAAAAAATTGAGGAATCTAAAAATCTCAAAGAACCTGTCAATTCGGAATCTACTGATAATACTGTAGAAAAAGTTCCAGAATCTGAGAATGAATCCGAAACAAAATCTGGATTCATGGGATTTCTAAGGGGTAAACCAAAAACTTCTGAACAGGATAAAGATAATTCTAGTTTATCATCTGAAACAGAATCAGAACCTGAGACATCTGAAGATGTAGTCGATGTTGAAAATGCAGAAGCTTCAGAGGATGAATCGGAAAAATCTGGAATATTTTCATTTGTACGTCATAAAACCATATCTGATAAAGATATAGATGATATTTTATTTGAATTAGAAATGGCATTATTAGAGGGTGACGTTGCAATGGAAGTGGCTGAACAGATAATCACGTCTGTTAGACACGATTTAGTTGGTCGTAAGATCAAACGCAGAAATGATGTATCTGATTTCACAAGGGAAGCGCTTAAAAAAGCAATTGAAAATATTCTTGATATTGAAAGTAAGGACATCAATGTTTTACTTGAGGAAGCTAAAAAAACTGGTGAACCACTTAAGATCATGTTTGTGGGTATCAATGGTACTGGTAAAACCACAACCATAGCTAAAATATCAACATATTATATTGAAAAGGGATACACTCCAGTAATTGCAGCGTCTGATACATTTCGTGCGGGTGCAATTGAACAGATAAGTCACCATGCTGATAAGTTAGGTGTTAAGATAATTAAACATAAGAAAGGAGCCGACCCGGCAGCTGTTGCATTTGATGCTGTTGAACATGCCAAGGCAAAAGGCAAAGAATTGGTTTTAGTGGATACTGCTGGCAGAATGCAGACAAATGTGAATCTCATGGATGAGATGAAAAAAATTAAAAGGGTAATAAAACCTGATCTTATTATATATGTTGGAGATGCCTTAACAGGAAACGATTCAGTTGAACAAGCTCAAAAATTCAACGATGCCGTTGGCATAGATGGGATAATACTCACTAAAGCAGATGCAGATGCTAAAGGTGGCGCAGCACTTTCTATCGGTTATGTTATACAAAAACCTATACTATTTCTAGGTACAGGCCAGTCATACTCTGATATAATGGAATTTAAACCAGAATGGATGGTTGAACAGATTATTGGATAGAAAATCTGTAATGTCCAATTATTTATTCCAAAATATAAATAATTTTTTTTTAATTAAAAAATAAAAAATTAATATCTT
>PMGM01000096.1 GCA_003158115.1 Methanobacterium sp. | reverse complement strand
CAATGAAATAAATTACTTATTTTTTTCTATTTTTATAACAACAGAAGCATAATTTGAAGGTTTTTTTTTGATATCAATATTTAATAAATTATTAGTAAAAATCATAACATAAACACTATTGAATCTATCAATTTCATGATGTTAGTAAAACATGTAACTATGTTTCTTACACCGCCCTTAGCTGATTCATCATAATGACCGATTAATTCCTTGGTCACATGTACTTCTTCATTTGTTAATCCTTCCCATATTGCAGATCGAATAGATCCATTTTCAGATTCATATTATGATATTCTAGTCACATCAAACAACTTTTTCAACAAATCACCCAGTTTTATGAAATAATTTTGATAAAACATTTATAATACTAATTAACTAATAATAGTTTAATATTAATTTAAATAATTTTACGATTAATAGTTAGATATTCATTAAAACAAGTTTAAAATCAGTAGTTTGTGGTGAGTTATATGAGCAATGAAGATGTTGAGATGTTCTACGAACAGGCCATGTCCTATCTTGGACAAGGAGAAAGTAAGAAGGCAATAGAATTTTTTAACAAAGCACTTAAAATTGATGAGATGTACCTTCCAGCATGGAATGATAAAGGAGTTGCCTACATGGAACTTAAAAAATATGTTCAGGCTTTGGATTGTTTCCAGAGAGTCGGATATTTAGATCCAGGTATAAGTATGCCTTTGTACAACAAGGGATATGTATTATTGATGCTAGAGAGATACGATGAAGCAGTTGAAACCTTCAGGATATTTTTAGAAGCCTATCCATTTAGGGATGATTTCTATAGATATGCATTGTTCTTGAAAGCCCAAGGCCACTATCATCTCAAACAATATGATGATGCTAAAGAACTGCTCGAAAAAGCAATTAGGAAGGATAAAACTTTTAAAGAACCTCGTGACCTCCTTATTAAAATTTTAAAAGAAACTAATGAAACACCCTAGAACATTTGGGTTTCTTGAATTATATTTTCTAATAATTCTTAAATTCTTATTNNTTTATTCTAATTTTTTTTTTAAGCATTATTTATGTAAGCCCTATTTGAAACCAATTAAACATGTTTTACAAAAAAATTTATCCAAATCCATTAATTTTGTATGATTTTGTTCATTTTTATCTATGTAAAGTTATTTATAATGGGCTTATCTGCATATTAAACTAACAAAAAATTACATANNATTTGTTGAGACATAATACAGATAGATAAAATGAGAAGAGAAACTAAAAACGAGATTATTATAACTATTGTTGTAGTTTATTAATCATTGTTTCAGCACTCTTCGGATTTAGCTCAACAATAATGCAACCTACAATAGACCCACATTACAAACATACAACTATAATATATCCGAAGTATACAAATAATGGTGTAAGTTCTTACGATCTATTGAATTCATCAGACCTTGATAATCACTTTTCTTCAACATCAAAAAATAATAACCCGACTAATTCATCAATAATTAATCCTCCATAATTTTTATTATTTAAAAATAACATTATAAATTAGATATATTTTCCAAAAAAAGAATATCAATTATTTTAATATCTAAAAATTTATCTATTTGGGTAATAAAAAAGTTAAATTCTAATTTAAATCACAACAACAGAGTATATATTGAAACATATACCTGTCCAAAGAAAAACTTTAAATAAATATTGAATAGATTACTTGTTTTAGTTTACGATAATATCCCATAATTTAATATATATCCATTGTAGTATAATTTATTAGACTGAAATTTCCTTTGAAGTTTAATATGGTTAATGAAGATTTTAATTAGGTTTATAAAAATATAAAACAATTTTACATGTTAAATGAAGGTTAAAACAATGCAAAGACATTATCAGGTTATTTTTGAATCGGTTTTATCTGTTTTTATACTTGTAGATATAGCAATTATGAGTTTAATGATTATAGGATTCACAGTAGGGATAATGCATTCATCTATTAATAATGTAGGTAGATTTGACCTGATAGTTTCAGTTTTAATCTTAGCTGATTTCCTAATATTTAGGATAAGAAAAGATAGAGTAAATAATAGTAATTGGCAATTTATTAAAGAGAATTGGACCTATATTATTTCAATTATACCATTTACTTTTATTAGTTTTAATGTGTTCCAATTATTTGGTTTTATGGATATTATTTGGCTTTTATTGATTTTGAGATATTATGCACTGATTAAAGTCCTTTTTATTACTGGAAGTAAGGTCCGTGAATATCCATCGAAAACCAAATTAGATTATGCAACTGTTTTTTTACTCTTAGTTCTGGTTATAGGATCTTTTCTATTTTTCATTGTTGAAAGAAGTGTTAATCCTGAAGTTCCTAACTATGAATCTGNNTATGTTAGTTTAGTTACAGCCACATTAGCCTATTCATTTATAGATTTATTTAGAAAAGAAAGTCATAAAGCTGTGGATAATGTTGAAAAAAAGGTTATGAAATACGAGGAAAAGATTGATGAACTGCTTGTTAAGGTGGATAATCTTGAAAAAAAGATCGATGACAACAATCGACATAACTAACACTATTAATATTAGAATATATTTTTAAATTTTATTATTCAAATCTAGGATGTAATCTATTTTGTTGATTAAATTGTTTGCACTCCAGACATTATCATATTGTATTTTTTTAGATTTTTCTGTCTTCCCTTCAAATATTTCTAATAAAAGTTCTTTATCTATTATAAGCCTTTCAATATCCTCTTCGGATACATTTTTATCTTCAATGATCTGTTCTATTGCATACTCAATTCTTCCATCAATTTTCATAAAAAGCTCTATAACCGAATCTCTTGTTTTCTCGTGTACTTCATACATATGATCATCACCTTAACTGAGTCTATTATAATATCTCATAGATTTTAAGGTTTCAAGAATTCCCAAACACACAATTATTAATCCAACTCCAATTATCGAATAATCCATAATATTATAAAGTGTATCACTATGAATTAATCCAAATAAAATTATTAGAAAACCTGCAAGGTATAAACTCTTGGCATTTTCAGCAAATTTGGATCTTTCCATCAGTTTTCCTCCTTGTCTAATTTTGTAGACTTCAGATCTAACTTTTTTTTATGTGGACAATTTTNNTTTTCGTGGATTTACAATATTCTATATTATTAAAACAAGTATATAAAATAGACTAATTAGGTATTTTAATACACTTTTAGAGAACTAAAGTTATATTTATTACAATAAGAGAATATTATAAAAACCTTAGGGAATACTAAATAGAATGTTCATGAATATTTTAACAATATCATAATATTTTAAAAGCATATCTAAATAAATGAGTATAGTAAATTAATTATTTTCAAATTTAAGTTAAAATTATCAATTTAATATATGGAGTAGAAACATGTTAAAAAAGGATGCTGAAGATTATAAAATAGAATCACGTGAAAAATTTCATAAACAAGCAGAAAAATACGATTCTGGAAATAATGGAAAGCATGCCAGATCCCTCTACGAAAGTGTGCTTAACAAATTAGATGAATTATCCTTTAGTAATCTCCTTGATGTAGGATGTGGAACAGGAAACCTTCTAAAATTAATATCTTCTAAATATGATGTCAAAATTGCAGGTGTTGATCTTACACCAAAGATGTTGAATATTGCAAGAATTAAGCTTGGTGATAAAGCCGATTTAAAAGTAGCAGATTCTGAAGAATTGCCATTTGATGATAATAAATTTGATATCGTCATATGTACAGATTCCTTTCACCACTATCCACATCCAGAAAAAGTTCTAGCAGAAATAAGAAGAGTTCTACAACAAGATGGAATACTGTTAATTGCAGATCCATCTACACCCGCACCAATTAGACAGATAGTTAACCTGTACTTCAAATTAAGTAGAAGCGGAGATGTTAGAATATATCCAGAATCAGATATCCGTAAATTACTCAAAGAAGCAGGATTCGTATCCATAAAATATGAACAAGCAGGGACAAACGCTTTCATTGCTACCGCTCAAATAAAAAAATAAATTATATTTAATTATGATATATACTGGAAGGTTGATGTTTATAACAAAATATATATAAACTGAACTTATTTTTTTAAAAATTAATGGTAGACATTTTATTAATCCAACTGGGACTTCAAAGAACAAATTAAATGAAATAGATTTTAGTTCTAAAATAAAAAAATGGGCCCAATCAATGCTTGTTTCACAGTTGTTTTATGAACCATGCCCTTTGAAATTGAAATCACACATGCATCCATGGCAAGACCAACAGCTATGAAAAAAATTATTATAAAATTCATCAGACTAAATCTTTATGATACATCATATAAAGTTTTAAAAAATAATTAAAAATCATTTATAATATACTAAAATAAGCTTATTTCATTCCTACTGAAACATCAATACAACCTTTTTTTAAAAAATAACATTATTCTTAAATTGATATATAATTTTATCATTATTTCGGGGGTATAAAACTGGTCAATGGTAGTGAATTGGAATTATTAACGGATTCTAATAGTGTTTTATTATTAGTAGATTATCAGCCGGTTATGTTTAAGGGTATTGAATCAGGAGACAAGAACAAAATAAAAAAAATAATGTTATATTTGCTGCGAAAGCTGCGACTATTTTAGATGTACCTGTTGTCTTATCTTCAATTAATCCAATGAGTAATGGAAATGTTTTTCCAGAACTTACGAAAATTGTTCCAGAGGTTTTTTTTCTCGAAAAGTACCTATATTTGATGCATTCGATGATCACAGAACATATAATGCTATTAAAATTACGAAGAGAAGTAAAATAGTAATTTCAGGCCTGTGGACAAGTATCAGTTTTACCTATACCGCGCTTCATGCTATTAGAAAGGAATATGATGTTTATACATTAATCGAAGCAGCCAGAGATTCAACAACAGAGGCTTATAATATTGGTATTAAAAGAATGATTCAAGTAGGTGTCATACCACTTACTCTAGAATCTCTAGTTTCCGAATGGATGCATGACTGGGACAATACTAAATCAAGTGAATTAGTAAATGAAGTGTATAACATTTATGTGTCAATGATAGGTCTTCGATAAATTAAAGTAATTTTTTTTAACAAAAGGTCTAAATGAAATTCAAATCAAGTAATAAGCATAAGTTGTTAAAGATGTGGAATTTCAATAGGTGAAGTAATCTAATTAATAATCTGTGGGTTATCTTATTTACGCCATTTGTTTTCATTATATCTATTTTATTTCGGATTTCTTGATGTGGATAAATTAGGTGAGCATTTCTCAAACAGCCTGATTAAGACCCTACTTATTATTGGTATTGCAGTTTATACGATGGAATTCTAGGATTTAACACAGTATTTGCTCGGATTAGCACTGAATGGTATTACAACAGATTATGAAAAGTAATTTAAATTAGATTATCATGGAATATCCGAATATAAAATAATTCATACTTTTCTTAATATAATTATTATAGTAACTATGTTTTGGTATAAATTTGGGTGTAAATAAGGTACAAATTGTGCTTAAATAGATATATTCAACTTAACAAAGGATTCATTAAAGACATCGGAGGAAATCATGAAATTCAGAAATTTAATATTGAAAAATATTTTCAGAAATAAATCGCGAAGCATACTTGCTGTTATAGGAATTGCTATAGGTGTAGCAGCTGTGGTGGGACTTGGTTTAATTACCGACGATCTAACACAGTCTACTGAAAGTGCCTTGACAGCAGGAGCAGCTGATTTTTCTGTAATTAATAGTACAAACAGTCCAAGCGGTTCAGGAGGAGGCGGAGGTTTTGGTAATGATCAGTTGATAAATCAAGCCGCTGTAGGACAAATACAACAAGTAAAAGGTGTTAGTAGTGCTGTAGGAGAATTACGTACTTCCACTAATCTGGGTAACAGTACCAGTTCTAACAGCAGCTCGAGTAGCGGATTTGGAGCAAATTTCAGATCCATGACTAACATAATTGGAATTGACAGCAGTGATCTAAGCATGGATGATATAGCAATAACAAATGGAACTGCATTTTCCAATGCAAATCAAGTAATAATAGGCCAAGATGCTGCACAAAGATTAAATAAAACCGTAGGTAGTACTATAACCATTTCTAATAAAACATTCACAGTTTCTGGTATTTATGAAACAGGAAACTTCATGGATGATAGAGGAATCGTTATGTCACTGCCTGCTTTGCAAAATTTAACCGGAAACACAGGACAAGTTTCATTAATTCTTGTCAAGGCCAGCAATGGAACCGATCCAACTGCATTAGCAAGTACGATACAACAAAATTATGCAAATGATTTATCGACATCAACATCCCTGTCTGGAAATAACAGGATGAATAATGGACTTCAAGTAATCAGCTCAGGAGCATGGGCCGTATCACTACTAGCTATCTTAATTGGTGGTATAATTGTTATTGTCACTATGATGAAAGCTGTAAGTGAAAGAACAAGAGAAATTGGCGTATTAAGAGCAATAGGTTGGACTCAAAGGAGAATATTGGGCATGATAATAGGAGAAGCCCTGGTATTGTCACTTATCGCAATTGTGGTAGGTCTACTCTTAGCCGTAGGAATAGTAGAGCTCATATCACTTACACATCTTCTAAGGGGAATCAATCCATCATTCTCACTCCTGCTAATACTTAAAGGCATAGGTGTTGCATTGTTCCTTGGAATAATAGGTGGAATATATCCAGCATATAGGGCTAGCAGACTATCCCCAACGGAGGCTTTGCGCTATGAATAATGAGAATATCATTGAAATCAAAGATCTCAAAAAAACATATGAAAATGGAGTTATCAAAGCATTAGATGGGATAAATCTTGAAATTAAAAAAGGTGAAAGCATATCTATAATTGGCCCCTCAGGATCTGGTAAATCTACTCTTCTGAATATGATAGGAGCATTAGACAAAGCAGATGAAGGCCATATAACTGTTGCGGGTATGGATTTAATGCAGAAGGAAGATTTAAGCAAATTCCGATTAAATGAAATAGGATTTGTTTTTCAACTTCACAATCTAATTCCAAATCTTACAGTTCTTGAAAATGTTCAAACACCGCTAATTGAAACCGACATTCCAGATAAAAAAATGGAAGAACGTGCTTTGGAGATATTAAAATCTGTTAATCTAACAGATAAAATTAACCAAAAGCCAACCAAACTTTCAGGAGGCGAAAGACAGCGTGTAGCCATAGCAAGAGCACTGGTTAACCATCCTTCAATAATTCTAGCAGATGAACCAACAGGAGCTCTTGATTCAAAGACATCAGATATTATCCTGGAATTACTATTAGATATACATAAAAAAGAGAATGTAACTCTAATAATGGTAACACATGAACATAATGTAGCAGCTAGGGCACATAGGAGCATATATGTTCTTGATGGAAAAATAAAAGAAGAAAAAATTAATTCTGCATCATAGTATATTTAATAAAATATGGGATCGTATCCCAATTCTTTTTTTTAAAATCAAATTTAATTCTATTTGCTAGCAAAACTCGCACCCATATCAAAGGCATTTTGCATATCCATTGGAAATACTTCGGTATGTCTTTTAGCTTTTTTTATTGGATCGAATCTTTCATTAACAATCCTGGAATAATCTCTAAATTGATATGTATCAAAGCTGAATAATGATTTAACAGAACCAAAAATGGTTTTAAGATAATATGCATTGGTTGCAAATAATAGTTCATAACCAGATCCTTCTAATTGTTCTTCAGTTGCATTCATTGTATAAATATATCCTGTATCTATCTTTTTGGGAAACAATGATCTTGGTGGATTGTTATAGGTGAGATAGGGATAGATCAGACGTTCCATAAATGATCTCATCTCACCGGTAACATTTCCTAAGTAAATTGGAGAACCAAATATTATGGAATCAGATTCTTCTATTCTTGTTATAACTTCCTTCAAATCGTCATTAACTGCACATATACCATAACTTTTGCTACCCTTAATTTTACATAAAAAACAACTGTTACACCCTTTATAATTTAAATCATAGAGGTTAATTAGTTCAGTATCTGCTCCTTTTGATTTAGCACCTTCAAGAGCTTTTTTAAGAAGTTTTGCAGTATTACAATTTTTTCTTGGGCTTCCATTTATTGCAATGATTTTCATATTGTATATCCGCCGTAATTTTGATTAAATAATAAAAAAAGATGTAAATTAAACATTTTTAAATAGGAAAAATTATTCTGCATCCATCATTTCACCGTAAACTATTTCGATTTCACAACCTTTAGGACCGCAACAGAAGTGTTGTAATTCAAACTCAGCTAGTATGATCTCACCTCCAGAATTTTCTACAAATATCCATTATATAAATATTAAATATTTATATTTATCGGTTACCCAATATTCATCATACTATAGTTAATGTTATTAATGTAAAATATCCAATATAGCGTTATGGAATGTTGTGAAATGAAAGGATATTTAACCTATCTTATACTATGGAATTTGAGTCAAACACGCATGAATGGTGCTCAGATAACTAGAGAATTTGAAAAAAGGCGGGGCACCAAACCAAGTCCGGGAACAATATATCCTGCTTTAAAAGAATTAAAAACAAAGGGTCTAATCACAGTTGATAATAAAAAAACCTATTCATTAACCATTGACGGTGAAAATGAATTAAAATCTGCATGTAAATTATTCTGTAAAATATTTTATGATGCAAAGGAAATGTCAGAATTTTGTAAATAAACCATATATAATCTTATTTTAATTTGAATTAAAATTCATAGAATTAAATAAGTTTACATCAATTCAGATTTAAATAAATATTCAAAGCCAAAAATTTTTAAAAAACTTTATTATCCTTTAAATTATTATTAATTTCAACAAAACAATTAGAACTAGTACTAATTGTTAATATTACAATTGGGGGAATTCTTATTTCAAATAGTGATAAACTTAAAAGCTGGAAAGATGGACCAGTAAAACAAAGAATAATTGATTTTCTAAATTCATCAATTGAAGAAGGTCCAAACTATATAAAACCAGAAGACCGTATTGCAACTTTTGATAATGATGGAACATTATGGGCTGAAAAACCTATACCAGTCCAACTTAATTTTTTATTCTTAGCATTTGGCAAAACCGCCAAGAATAATCCTTCATTAGCTGAAAAACAACCTTATAAAGCACTTTTAGAGAAAGATGCAATTTTTTTTAAAAACGCTATTGAACAAAATCCTGAAGCTATCAAACTTTTAGAAGTAGCATTTGCTCAACAATGGGCAGGAAAAACTCCTGAAGAATTCGATGCAGAAGTTAAAGAGTTTTATGCAACTGAAAAACCATTAAAATTTGCAGATAATTTTACAGAACTAGTATACAAACCAATGCTTGAACTCTTCGACTTGTTGAATGATTATCAATATCGTGTGTTTGTGTGTTCAGGCGGTGGACGTGATTTTATGCGTGTAATATCTGAAGAAACCTGGGGAATATATAAGGAGAATGTAATAGGTTCTGCATCAGAGTATGAATACAAAAATAATGCTTTGATAAGGCTTGATAAAATTCCGGGAGGAGTTACATTAGGTCCTGGAAAAGTTGAACATATTTATGCACGAACTGGGCGATTACCCATATTTGCGAGTGGTAATGGAGATGTGGATATAGAAATGTTGGAATCAGCCAAATTCAGATTATTCATTAACCATGATGATAATGAACGTGAATATGCCTATAAGGGTGGTGCAGAAAAACTGTTGAAAATCGCCAAAGAAAACGATTACACTATTGTAAGTATGAAAAACGACTGGAAAGATATTTTTAAAAGGTAGATAATTAATTCATAGATTTTCAATGTTTAAATTGATAATATACTACAAACATTTTATTATTTTATTCTAAAATAATTTCAAAAAATTATAAATTAAATGTGTTACAGATGATTTATAATTTAAATAATAGAAGATATAATGTTAAAGGAAGTATTATTGAGAGAACTATTTATGAAACCAATATTATCCATTATTTCAGCGTTATTAGTTACAGTAATACCTTTTTTTATATTATTTGATATAGGACTTATTTCTGGGATTCATTTTATTAGTTTAATATTCCTCTTTATAATTTTCATGGTTATAGGCGGGGGAATATCAACATGGTTTTCAAATGAGAATAAAATCAGATACAGTTTGTACTATGGTTTAATAAGTTTATTTTTATTTGGAATAATTTTGCAATTATATTTTGGCAATTCTTACTACATGTATCTCTTGGCCCCTATTTTTGCAGGATTTGCAGGTGTTATTGCTAAAAATGAGAAAGACAATATAAAAAATATTTTGAATAATATGTCTAATGTTAATTATAAAAGTTTTTTTGTAAATCTTTATAAGCGGAATAAGATTTTTTTAAATTCTTCAATAGTCATATTTTTGGTTTCTATAGTCGTAGGAGGTGTTGGTCCCTTTTTATCAGGTTCATTTCACAATTATATGATAAATTTAACCTTAAATTATTTTTCTGAAATAAGGGGAGATAATCCAACAACGTTTGCTATATTCCTAAACAACAGTACCCTTGCTTTTTTATATCTGTACATTGGAGGATTTGGTTTTGGGATTATCAGCACATTACAACTGATAAAAATAGGCCTTCTCACATCATTTATATCAGTCAAATATCCATACAGTATCCTTTTCCTTTTACCTCATGGTATAGTTGAATTATCTGCCTATGTTATAGCAACTGCTGCGGGATTCAAACTTTTAAGTATACCAATTATTATGATAAGAGATTCTATTGGTATACAAAATGATATTCCAATCAATGACCAAATTAATAAGGTATTAGATGTGAATTATTTGAAATTTAAAGATTCTGTAATTCTTCTTGTAATTGCAATATTCCTCCTATTTATTGCGGCAATTATTGAAGCTAATATTACTGCTCCTTTAGCACATTATATTTTAAGCTTTATTGTTCATTGAAATTATTGTATGTAGAATAAATTGTAATTAATAGAAATTTAACTGCATATTTTAAAAATAATTTTTGTTATATTTGAATTATTACATTATTATTAAAATATGGGATTTCTGTTGTTATATATTATATATTAATTGATTTTAATGATAATCTGCTTTTTTGGGACCATCTAAAACAAAAATTATATATATAAATTAATTCAAGTTTATTTGATAACAATTAAAGTAAACTTTGAGTTGATTATAATTACACAAAAAAATGGAGAGTTCATAATATGCATATAATGGAAGGATTTTTACCATGGTATTGGTGTGTTTTTTGGTATGCTCTTGCAATACCATTTATAGCCCATGGTGTGATTCGTATGAAAAAGATAACCGCAGAAAATCCTGAAATGAAGCCTTTATTGGCTGTTTGTGGAGCATTTATCTTTATTATGTCATCGTTACACGTACCTTCAGTCACTGGAAGTTCTTCCCATCCAACAGGTAATGGTTTAGGTGCAGTATTCTTTGGAGCAACAGTGATTAGTGCCATATGCGTACCTATTCTAATTTTCCAAGCGTTACTCATGGCACATGGTGGAATAACCACTTTAGGGGCTAATGACTTTTCAATGGGTGTTGTAGGTCCATTTTGTGCGGTCTTTGTATGGAAATTCGGTAGGAAGGTAGGTTTAGGATATTCAGCTGCAATATTTCTAGCTGCATTTATTGGCGACTGGATGACTTATGTAACAGCTGCAACAGAACTTGGAATGGCATTTCCAATACCAACCTTTGAATCTGCTTGGATAAAAATGATGATCATATACTCTTACACACAGATACCAATCTCAATAGCTGAAAGTTTCCTAACAGTCATAATATTCGAATATATCCAGAAACTGAGACCCGACCTACTAAGAAGATTAAACGTCATAAAAACAGAAGAACCCAACAATTCTATAAAAGTGCCAGAGGTGAATTAAAAATGGTAGAAAGAAGAACTACCATAATGCTTCTAATTATAATAGCACTCATAGCATATCCACTTATATTCGAAAGCAAAGCAGTATCCGCACCTTCATCAGATGATCAAGGACCCGCATGGATCTTATCAACAGGTTATATTCCATGGGTACACCCAATATGGACACCACCAAACAGTGACATGGAAGCAGGATTATTCGCATTACAAGCAGCATTGGGAGCAGGAATAATGGGATATATATTTGGAATTTGGCATGCACAAGCAAGGATGAGAAAAAAAGAAGAAAGTAAAGAAGTATAAAAAAAGGTTAACACGATACAGGGATGAAATTAATCAATATAATATTTTATCCTTTTTATTAGATCGATAGATAATATGTGGGGATTGTATGTTTGAAAATTTTCTAGATAGTTATGCACATTCTAACGCTATTAGAAATGTAAATACATATTTTAAAGTGTTATTTGGTATTATAACATTGATTGTAAGTTTAGTATCAACATCACCTATTATACCACTTATTATATTCATTAGTGTATCTATAATAATATTGTATAAAGCTGAAATTCCTGTTAAATTCTATTTGAAATTCGTAACAGTGCCGTTGACCTTCGCTTCTATTACATTTATTTTTATGGCATTATTTTTCGGCACAGGGCAACATATATTTAATCTAGGTTTTCTTAATCTTTCAGTATCTGCCGATGGATTTAACCGAGGATTTATAGTATTTTCAAGAATAATGGGTGGTTTTGCATGTATGGCATTTTTAGGCCTAACAACCCCCATGACAGAATTATTTAAGGTTATGGAAGATATGAAGTTTCCCAAGATATTACTAGAAATCTCCATGTTGATGTATCGTTATATATTTGTGTCCATGGACGAAGCAGTTACAATGTACCATTCACAAGAAACCCGGCTAGGTTATTCAAGCATAAAAAAGTCTTATAAATCCATGGGAATCTTGATAGCTAATATCTTTATAAAAACATGGATTACAGGTGAAAAATCATTTATTGCTATGGAATCACGAGGTTATGATGGTTCAATAAGAACAATGAATGACTTGGGCAATATAAGAAATGTGGGTATTAAAAATTTGTCATACCTAATACTTTTCGAGGTCATTTTAACCTATGGTGTATATCTCACATCTACTTATAAGATATTTTAAAAGAAAAATTGGTTTTAAACTCCAATATTCATTATTATTCATTTTGAAGTAATTTATTTACATCTACAAGTACCAGTAAGAGATTGAACCCCTTTTTAGTTATCATATAATCTCCCCTATCATGTCGCTGTATGATCAGATCATTCTCTAACAGTTTTTGTAGATGAAATAATAAATTACCTCCCCTAAGCCCTGTTAATTCTGAGATAGAAGAAAATGTTCTGGTTTCAGATGCCATGGATTTGAGTATTTGAAGTCTTTGTTTATTGGATAAGGGTTCGAGCACAGTTTTGACAATGAGTTCAATTGATATTTTAGAAATTTCAGTCTTTTTTTCCTCATTGGTGCTATATATCTTAATAGAACTAATAAGACCTAATTGTTTGTTAAAAAGAGAATTAACTTCAGAAAAACAATCATCACAATCTTCAAATGGGGCTCCTTTTCTTATTTGAGCAAGTTCGGCCCTTTTCTCATCAATAATATTTGATGGAACATTATCACACAAGATAAGTTCCTCGTTGTTCAAGAGATAATTAGTAAACCTGGATTTACATGTTTCTCTCATTTTACATCCTTCAACCATACCCCTTTCTAGACCTGTTTCAACATCATCTGAAATATAGGAATTAATTGAATTTAAAAATTCGTTTTTTAAATTAACTAACATCAAATCGAGATATTCTTGGTTAGATCTTTCCATTAAACGTTTAAGATCTTTGTGTATAGAATCTAATTTGGCATCTATACCCAATTTATTACTGTTGTGAATTTCTTCCATCTTTTCCATGATAATCTTCTCTCATATTAAAAATTATTATACAATACATAAATGGTTTTTTTTTAGTAATTATAATGTATTAAGTATATTTTACTAACCATCAAGTATATTATTATCGCTAATCAATTAGTATTAAGAATAAAAAAAATGGATGGTGGTTGTATGGTTTTAACTACAGAAATGATGGATGCTATTGAAAAAAGTAACGTTGTATTTTTAGCAACTGCAAATAAACATAAAAATCCTAATTTAGTACCAATAGGACTAGCAAGACCTTTAGATGATAAAACTATTTTATTAGTAGCTAATTTTATGAATAAAACATATAAAAACTTGAAAGAGAATCCTAAAGCAGCAATAGTAATTGGGGATGTAACTAAGTGTCCTTATCAATTTAAAGGTACTGTCAAAATACATGAGTCGGGTAAATATTTTGATGATGCTGTTGAATGGGCAAAAAGTGTAATGACACAACTTGAACCTAAAGGTGCTGTTTTACTGAATGTTGAGGAGATATACTCCGTCCAACCAGGCCCAGAAGCTGGCAAAAAAGTAGATTAAATAATCATCAAATAGTATAAAACTTGATGATTATATCATATTCTATTACCAAACGGGATCTTATCCCACCAATTTTTTTTTGATTATTAAATATATATACAAAATAAAAACTAGTTTAAGGTTATTTTGTGTTATATTTTCATGAGCCCATTTTATATACTATACAATAGTATAATAGGTCTTTATATAAAATAAGGAATTGATATCATAGAATTAAGATTGAATTTTATTTGTTAGGATATGGAGATTCAATGGTTATTCCGTTAAAGCCCATTTTTTTCTAATTTTATAACATATGCTTCCTTGGATAGTTTATAACTCAATACTTGATTTTTACACATATCATAGGAATATCCGTTCCATTAAACAAATTCGTATGAGTATTTACTTGAACTATGCACTATGGTTACAATACTAATATTTTCTGCATCATTTTCTTTTAAATATGTATCAAATAATTCTGATTTATTTTTAAGTTCATTGATTTTTCTTTGTATGGAATATCCCTAATTTCTTTAAACTTTTTATCAACAGAATTTATATCTGTACCTATAAGAGTATTATTTACATTTTGATTAATTGATGAAGCTGTTAATGAGTTATTAATCGAATTTGGACATAAATTAATCTTAAAAACTCCTAGGAATATGAATATTAATAAAATAAAAAATTGATTTGTGGATTGTAATTATACAGATTCATCCTTTAAGATAATATGATATTGCAAAAGCTGTTGCTAGAACCATTACAATGGTAGCACCTGAAGCCAGATTAAAAATATACGACAGTATCAAACCAAGAGTTGTGAGGACTATACCCAAGATAGTCGCGAGTATCATTAGATTTTTTAGATTATATGTATATTGTTTACTTATAGCTGCAGGAATAGTAAATAGAGCAATAAGAAGAATTACACCTACAACTTTAATTAGTACAACCACACTTAAAGCAACTAATGCTAAAAGAAGCATGTAAACAAGTAAAGCTGGAAGTCCCACAACTTTGGAGAATTCTTCATCAAAGGCTACTGCTAAAAATTCTCGACGGAAAAGATAAACTGTTACTATTATTATCATGTCAAGGATAAACATTATATAAAGATCGGTGTTATTTACTGTTAGTATACTTCCAAAAAGATAACTGAAAAGGTCTGGTGCATATCCTGGAGTTAAATTGATAAATATTACCCCTATGGCCATACCCACACTCCATAAAATTCCAATACTTGTGTCTTCACTGATATTTGATATCTGTTTAACACCACCTATTGCAATTGCAGATATTATACTAAAGGGGATAGCAGCCAGTACAGGGTTTACACCTAAAAAATATCCTATGCCCACGCCTCCAAAGGCTGCGTGGGAAATAGCTCCACTAAGTGAAACAATCCTTTTTATAACAACATAGCTACCCACCACACCACAGGCTACACTAACTAAAACAGCAGCTATTAAAGCCCTTTGCATGAACTGGTACTGGAAGATTTCTAACATTTTATGATTCCTATAAATAATAAATTAAATTATTTTAATGATCCTTTAACACTCTATGAGGAATTCCATGACTGATAAGTTCTATTGGACAATGATATATCTCTTCTAATCCATTTGCTGCATTCTCAACAGGGCCATGGTAGAACAGTTCCTGATTAAGGCAGGCTATCTTATCCACATGGGTTGATACAGCACCGACATCGTGGCTAACGAGAACTATTGCCATGTTATCTTTTAAACGGGACATGAGCTTATAAAAGGAATGTTGCATCTCAGGATCTATACTGGCCATTGGTTCATCCATAATAAGAAGTTTAGGCTCGCGGACAATGGCACGTGCAATGAAAACCCTCTGCATTTGGCCTCCAGATAGTTTACTTATTTGACGGTCCTTAAACTCATCCATTTCAACATCTTTTAAAGCTTGTAAAACAGCGTTATCATCCTTCTCTGTATAACCCTTGAACAAACCATGATATCTGCCTGTTAATACAGTTTCAAAAACATTTATAGGAAAATCATGGTCAAATTTGAGGTTTTGGGGAAGATATCCCATTAAATCTCTTGCCTTTTTAGGTGCCTTTCCAAAGACTTTAACATCTCCTGTGTTAGGAGTTAATATGCCAAGTATAATTTTTAATAGAGTGCTTTTACCCCCACCATTAGGTCCAATAATAGCAACAAAATCCTTTTCTTCAATTGAAAAGTTAATATCTTTAAGAACTAACTGTTCATTATATTTAACAGATAAATTATTGATTTCAACAGCTTTTAAACTCATATTCTTTATATCCTCTAATTATTATCTTATAAATTTTTATTATTCGCTATACTTTTATTAATCTAGCATAAAATATTCATTTATGCTTTGGAAAATGCTGTGGCAACATTCATCATATTTTGAATGTAATGTTCATCGAGATCATTAACAGTTAAAACTTGTCCGCCAACTTGTGATGCTATTGACTGCATAAATTTAGGATCATATTGTGGTTCATTAAACAGAACAGTAATATTATTTTGTTTAGCTATATCCACCATCATTGCAATTCTCTGGGGAGATGGTTCTTCATCGTTAAGCATTGCCCCAACTTGTGTGAGGTTATAATCCTTTGCATAATAGCCAAATGCTGGGTGATAAACAAGTATATCCGTACCATTTTTGTCTTTAAGGATTTTAGTAGTGTTTTCATCCAATTGTTTTAATTGTGCCATGTAAGTGTCACGATTTTTTTGGAAATAATCTTTATCTTTAGGATCTACCTGTACCAGACCATTATAAATATTGTTAACCATGATCATGGCATTTTTTGGGTCTACCCAGACATGGGGATCCATTGTTGTTGATTCATTTTCAGCGGAATTTGGTATTAACTGTATTCCTTCAGAAGCGTTAATGATAATCATATTAGGATTAGCTGATTTTATTTTATCCATATAGTTAGTCTCAAACTCAAGTGGTGTGCCTATTTCAATGTACATCTTAGCACTTGAAACTTGAATTAACTGACTAGGTAAAGGTTCATATGTATGGGGGTCTGCCCCTTCAGGAACCATTAGTGTTACATGAACTTTATCTCCACCAATAGCAGTTACCCATTCAACTTCAGGACCTATACTTACCGCAACTCCTATTTTTCCATTTAAATTACTTGAATTAGAATCATTAATTGCTAAATAACTTAAAACTCCCGTTGTAATAACTAAAAATACTATAACAACAAATACCCTTCTTTTCTTCATATTAAATCAAAAACTCCCCTATTAAAAATAAGTTCTTGATAAATATATAGGTTTAATAATATTTAAAACTAATGTTAATAACTTTTAGCATAATATATTTAAAAGATTATTAAAATATTATAATTATGGTAAAAATAATTAGTGTATCCCTTAGTGAAAAATTACTAGAAGAAATAGATCAACTGAAGGATGAAACAGGTTTTTCCGGTCGTTCAGATGTTATTAGGGCTAGTACACGTATGTTAATTGCAGATGCTCAGGAGAAGAAAAATCTCGAAGGTAACATTAATTCCATCTTGATCTTGATTCACAATCAAAAATATGAGGATAAAGTAACCGAGATAAAACATGATTTTGAGGATATTATTGAAACACAAATACACAGCCATATTAAAGAAGATAAATGTTTAGAACTTTTTATTATGGAAGGAGACGCCGATAGAATGCGTATTTTAACTAAAATGTTTCAAACAACTAAAAAAATTGAATATGTACGTTTGATAACCATATAAATAAATTTATTAATAAGAGTATCTTAACAATACAAATAATTTTTGATATGTTTTAATAATTTTTGAAAGGTTTTTATTTATTTTTAATTTAGTAAACCAGTTACAGCCTTTATATGTAATAATAACAGCACTTTAAATTTCATATTTTTATCTTAACTTTTTATACTCAAACTGTTTTAAAGTTGGTTAACAATAGTTTAACAGTAACATAAAATGGAATGGTAATCAATGACAAAAAAAGATAAAGTACTGAATAGTAGGGAATCAAGCTTGGAATATATAACTATTGAGCNNATAAACAAGAATTTAAAAATATATTTGATAAATTGACAAGTTAAATAATCGTATAACTAATTTAAAGGAATATTAAAATAGTTTTAGATGGGATAATTTGGATAAACTAGTGATAAATTATGGAATACCATTTATATAAAAATTACTAAATTTTTATATACAGCATTATCATGGTATTATAATCAGGAATTAATTTAGTCATACTTTAAAACCAATATTGATTTATAATAAAAATAAAGGATGGTCTTTAAGTTAANNCATGTGAATAGTTAGAGAATCTTAATTTTTGGATATAACAATCCTGATTTAAGTTAACCAATTCACATATTTAGATTTATCCTAAATTAATGATTATTGTATCCTAAAACTATTTTTAATGATTTTATTTAGATGTCTTAAATTAAGATTTAAAATTATTAAAGTCATATAATAGTTGTTATGGTTATTTGTAATAAAATTTGGTGGAATTTTGGTATATTTATTTATACAATTGTTTTTTAATATATCATGTAAGAACATTCATGAAATTCTTTTTGTTCTTTGCTAAAAAACAAGAGGTGAAAATAGATGAAGAAAATTTTAATATTCACCATTTGTGCTCTGTTAATTGGTACAGTACCCGTTTATGCTGCTAATCCAACAAATACAACCAATATTAACCAACTACAGTACAACGGACATAATATTCTTCAAAATGTAAATAATTGGTATACTGATTTTGAAAAGAATAGCTTAGAAGTAAATACTCTAGTTAAGAGTTCAAGTATCCAAAATCAGATAGCAACCATACTCTCAAGTAAGAATATACGAACTCAAATCCATAGCTTAGTCCAAAACAAAGATGTTAAAAATCAAATAAATAAATTAATGAAGAATAAAGACGTTCAAAATGACATTAACATCTTAATGAAAAATCCAAAAATTAAAAATAAAGTTAATATGATATACCACAACGAGTAAAATTATTAGTTACAGTTTATCAAAAAAAACTTGATTTTTCTCTTTATTTTAATTTGTTTATTTTTAGACTAATTCGGGATATATCTACTTAAACAGATAAATCAATCATTAATTAAACTAATTTTCAGTGATTAATTTATGGTTTTTCTAATAATATTATTAATTTTATAATAATTTATTAGAAGTTCATAAATAATTATAATAAAAATAAATTCAGTATATATTAATGGTTATTACTTGTTATTTTGTATTACTCTTTTAATAGGTTCAATGTGATTATGTATTCCAGAAATTGTATCTAATGAATCAAAGAAGTGATTTCTGAAGCAACACAGCCACTCTAGTTACTCTTATTTTTTTATCTGCTGCACAGTTAATGATTGCACTTGATATATCTATAGTAAATATTGTTTTACAACCATACAAACACAATTTCATTCACAACAACAGGTTTAGAGTGGTGCGTATTGTTGCAATTTAAACCATAGAGATTTAGGATACATTTGAAATGGTATGTTGATTGATGTAGTACCTTAAGGGGTTTTAATGGATGCTGGACAAAATTTATCTGTTAAACCGGATATAACCCATTTTTATAAAGAAAAAGTTATTATAATTGGCCTTACAATCTTTATGCCATGATCCATTGAAAACACAAGGAGGAGTGAAGATACAGTTAAGAAGTTTGTTTGCCATTTTTATAACAGGTGTAATAATCAGTGCATTGGTTTTGGTACAAAATTCATGTTTGCAGTAAATATTATACATAATCTCTTCCAAAGACAAACGAGGAGATACATCCTCATCATTCTATGTTATCTCATACTTAGCTCTTAGAATCCCATAATTGAACTGGTAATATAGCACAATACACTAATCTCTTCAGTGATGTTCAATATTCTATAATAATCATAGTTATAACTTTAATAACATCCCCCGTATTTAAACAATATAGCGATTTAAAGGATTGATAGGTAATTTAAAATTATTTTTTTTTGAGAAAAAGTTATGATTCTATTGATAACTAAGAAAAATTGGATTAATATAATTTGAAATAACATTAAATGTTTCATTACATAGGATCAATTAAATTAATAGTAATATATGATTTAAAATTAAAATTATTACTATAAAATCCATAAAATAATCATTTAAAGATTTTATGGAATTTTTTTTGTATAAAAATACGATTAATAGGTAAATTTATATGTTCGAACCAACGATCATTATAGATGATATAATTAGAAGATATAAAATAGTTATATTATGTTTAAAGTGACTAAATTTTAATAAAATTGTTTTACTTTGAGTATATGTGGTTGAGTGTATGTTATCATTATGGGTGGGGGAAGTTTAGGCTTACATGTAGCTCTTGATTTAATTGAAGATTCACAAGATGTTACAATTATTGAAGAAGATGAAAATAGATGTAAATTACTAGCTACAAAATTGGACACAACAGTCATATGTGGCAGTGGTACAGATAGGAAGACACTAGAAAATGCTGAAATTAATGAAGCAGATGTTTTTGTAGCTGCTACAGGAAATGATAAAACAAATTTATTCGCTTCCTTATTAGCTAAAGAATATAAACCCAGAAAAATAATTGCAAGGGTAAATGAACCTCAACACGAGAGAGTGTTTACAGAAACTAATCTAATAGATGTTGTTGTACCTGAATCAATAGAAGTTGGATATCTTGAAAAACTAGTTTTAAGACCTAAAATTGCAGATTTATTTGTGGTGGATCATGGACATGCAGATTTATTGGATTTATACATTACACACAATAACATGATTGGGAAAAAGATAGGTGAATTAAATCCAAATGAGGACTATTTCATCTGTGGTTATCATGAAGACAATGATGATGAGATAAGCATTGCAACTCCTGATATGGTTTTAAAAGAGAACTGTAGGATTTCAATACTTGTTAAAACAGAATCTATGGCAAAGGTTTTGAATATGTTCACCAAATATGGGGAGGTATTTTAATATGTATGTTATAATAATGGGCGGAGGAAGAGTGGGTTTAAACCTTGCATCTTCACTTATAAAGGCTGGTTTTGATGTTACACTAATTGAAAAAAATCCGGAATTATGTAACAATGCTGCAAGCGAGTTAGATGCACTTGTAATATGTGGAAATGGTACAGACATTAAAATCCTTGAAGAAGCCAATGTAGCAGATGCCGATGCATTCGTTGCAGCAACTGGTAATGATGAAGCTAACTTACTTGCATGCATATTAGTTAAAGGTTACAATCCCAAAAAGATTATTGCACGTATAAGCGACCCATCACATTCTGATGCCTTCAAAAAAGTAGGTATCGATGCTACTGTGAGTCCTGAATTAACTGCCGCAAGTTATCTTGAAAAACTTATAATCCGACCAAAAATAGCAGATATGATAATGCTTGGTAGAGGCAATGCCGAATTATTAGATATACCAATAGAAAACAAGAAATCAATAGGCAAGAAAATTAGTGATCTAAGTCCAACCAAAGATTATATTATATGTGCCGTTTACAAAAGTCCAAATTACGAAATACTAATGCCTGAATCAGATATGATTCTAGAAGAGGGTGATAGAATATCCATTCTAATAAAAACCCAATTCATTAAAGAAGTTGTTAAAATATTTTTAAAATAATGGGTGATTACTAGATGTATTCAATTGATAAAATGAAAAAAGGAGAAATAAGTTCTCTGTTTCATTACACAGGATTTATGTGTATATTTATTGGGCTTTTAATGTTATTACCCATTGTTGTAGCACTTATTTATGGTGAAATTAAGTACATCTTACCATTCATTTATTCGTCTTTAATAAGTTTAGTACTTGGAGTACTGCTTTTTGTGGGCTTTAAAAAAAAGGGAGATCTATCCCTTCGGGGTGCTATGATATTTTCAACAGGGATCTGGCTTATTGCATCTGCCCTATCAGCTCTTCCATTCTACTTTTCAGGAGATTTATCATATATTGATGGTTATTTTGAAGCCATGTCTGGTTACACAACAACTGGTTTCAGCATGTATACCAACTTAAATGCAGTCACCTATACAATGGAGTTCTGGAGAGGATTTATGCAGTGGTTAGGTGGAGTTGGAATCATTGTTTTAGCTTTAACTGTTCTTTCATCCCCTGGAGTTAATCTCATGAGATTATATTCTGCTGAAGGTAGGGAAGATAGGATATTACCTAGTATAAGAAACACTGCAAGGGCCATCCTCAAAGTATATGTATTATATACTGTAATTGGATTTGTTCTTTTTGTATTAGCTGGGATGCCTGTTTTTGATTCTGTATTCTATACATTTTCCGCACTTTCAACAGGCGGATTCGGTATGCAAAATGCCAGTCTAGCCTTTTATCATAATATATGGATCGAAATTGTTGCCATGATAATCATGATAATTGGTGCTACCAACTTCGCTCTGCATTACACTGTACTTACAGGACATTGGAAAGAATACTTTAAGGATATAGAGAGTAAAGTTTCATGGCCTTTAATTATTGTTGGTACCATCATAGTTACAGTATTTCTCTACAACAGCCCATACTATGGACACAATATCCTACTATCATTGAGATATGCTGTTTTCCAAGTGATATCTGCAATAACAACAACTGGTCTACAGACTTCTTCAGGGCCAGATATAGTCAATCAGTATGCAGGATTGGGCATATTTATTCTTACCCTCCTCATGGTCATAGGTGCAGGTTCTGGTTCAACAGGTGGAGGTATAAAATGGATTAGAATAGGTATCATGGTTAAGTCAGTCTGGTGGGAAATCAAATCATTTTTACTCCCACAAAGCGCTGTTATTTCACGCAAAGTTCACCATGTTAAAACCATAAATGCAGATGACAATCTTTTAAAATTAACCGGCCTATTTGTATTTGTTTACCTGATGGTGTATATTCTAAGCAGTATAATCGTTATGTTTTATTATCATAACGTTTCACAAGTTTTATTTGAAGTTGCATCTGCAGTAAGTAATGTGGGACTAACAACATCACTTATAACCGCCACATCACCTGTTATTGTAAAGTTAACATTCATAGCCGATATGTGGATAGGAAGACTTGAAATATGGCCTGTACTTTTATTATTAGCTATTGGAGTAAGTAATATCCTAAGAAGATAAATAAATAAAATTCTCTTTTTCTTTTCTTTTTCAATATGAAATGTAGGTTGATCAATAATAAATCATTTTAAGAATTATTAGCTCTTTGTATATCAAATTAACCCTAAATAATCATCAAGAAAATTTGTAATAATATTGACGATTATTATACTTTATGGCCACATCATTACAGATATTTAGATCTAAACCTCCTATAATCGAAAACATGATTTAAATGTATTAATAATCCGTAGTCAACCCATTTACTCTCATCTTTATAATCTGAGACATTGTAGATATAATCGACATAAATTTTCATTATAATTCCCCATAATAGTTTTAAATAATAAGATGTTCACTATTATCAGATTGTTCCAATACGATGTAGATATGAATATTCATATTTCTGTTCAATATCGATTTCATTTACTTCCTAAATTTGATTGTATAATTAATCTAATATTGTCTATTACATTCTATTACATCATAATATTAGTTTTAATTATTTATAAATTTATTGATATAAAAATAAGATACTCATTGTAATTGTTTTCTAAAAAATGGAACTTTAAATTATTATAAACATTAAATTTCCATAATATCAATCAAAAATTACATTGGGAGTAGTAAACTGTATTTAATAATACACAAAAATTTATTAATTTCTTTAATTGCATTTGTGAATACTACAACAAAATCATAGTAACTTTAAAAAATTATTATTATTATATTTATTAAATGTTTATTAGTTCAAGTAGAATGATTGAATAATTTAACGTCTATTTGTTCTGAAAGTATAATAAATCCTAGGACTTTAATATCAGGAAATAATATGTGAGTTTAAATGTATGAGGATGTTTAGAAGGCACCATATATCATCCTAACCAAATAGGCTTATTACGAGATTTTAGTATGTTGTTCTATAATCAAATTAATTTGCAATATTCTAATTTGGTGTAACGAACTTTTACACTATTATTATAATGAATCTAAAAAAATAAAAAATAAAGAAAAGGTTTTGGATTTAATTAACCCAAACCCTGACAATTTTTATGTATTTATTCCTTTAATATTAATCTCATATCAACTGCTAATGCTCCTTCTCCTTCATCGAAAACAATTAACGGGTTGATTTCAAACTCACTGATTTCTGGGAAGTCTAAGACAAGTTGGGAAACTCTTAAGATGATATCTTTAATAGCTGCAATATCTGCTGGTGCACTTCCCCTTGAACCCTCAAGAAGTTTGTGAGTTCTGATTCCACTTATCATGCTGGCTACATCGTTTTCATTTACTGGTGCAATTGCAAATTTAACGTCTTTTAATATTTCAACGTAGATACCACCGAGTCCAAACATCAAAGTTGGTCCAAATGTAGGATCCTGAATCATACCAATAATTACTTCTTTACCACCAGAAACCATTCTCTGTAATTGAACACCTTCAAGTACTGCATTAGGTACTTTTTCAGGTATTTTAGCCATCATATCTTCATAAGCGTCCTTAACGTCTTCGGCATTATTGAGGTTAAGTTTGATTCCACCCACATCAGATTTATGTGAAATCTGTGGAGAGATTATTTTCATAACCAGTGGATATCCAATTTCTTCAGCTGCATCAACAGTTTCCTTTAAAGTTTTTGATATTGCTGTTCCAACTGCAGGAATTCCATATGCCTTGAGTATATCGAATGATTCTAAACCAAGAGTATTGGTTCCTCTTTTCCTTGCATTTTCAATTATATTTTTAACAGCTTCTTTATCCACATCAAATACTGGAGGTTCTGGATATTCTCGAGCTTTTATAATCGTATAATCGTATAATGCTTTCATACTTACTACAGCTGCCTTAGGATATAAATAATTTGGCACCTTAGCTTCATTTAAAACTACTTCTGCCTCTTCACAACGTGTTCCTCCGAAAAAACTGAACAAAACAGGTTTATTGCAAGATTTAGCATGGTCAATTGCCACTTTAGCTGTTCCTTCAGGATCAGTTACTGATTGTGGTGTTACTAAATATATTACACCATCCACATTAGGATCCTGTAAAACAGTGTCTAAAGCGAATCCAAACCTTTCTGGACTTGCATCTCCCAGTACATCAACTGGGTTATTAACATTTGCTGTGTCAGGTAAAAATTCACTCAATTTTGCTTTAGTTGCATCTGTAAATTGTGCAATTTCAAGGTCATGATTTATTATAGAATCTGTAGTCATAATTCCAGGACCACCAGCATTCGTAATTATTGCTATTCTTTTACCCTTTGGTAAGGGAAACAATGCTAATGTTCGACTGTAATCCATTATCTCTTCTAATGAAGTTGCTCTGAGTATTCCACACTGCTTGAAAGCTGCATCATAAGCAGAATCTGAACCTGCAATAGTACCTGTATGTGAAGAAATAGCTTCAGATCCTTTAGATGTGGTACCCGATTTAATAATCACTACAGGTTTTTTCTTTGAAGCTAATTTACTAGCTTCCATAAATGCCGGGCCATCAACTATACCCTCAAGATATCCTGCTATAACACTTGTGTTATCATCATCCATGAAGTTTGTTAAACAATCTGTTTCGTTTATTCCTGCTTTGTTTCCAAGACTCACAATTCTTGAAAAACCTATATTCTTTTTATCAGCATAGTCAAGTATTGCAGCAAAAATTGCACCTGATTGTGTCATGAATGCTATATGTCCTTTTTTTGCAATATCCGAGGAAAATGATGCGTTCATATCGTTGTAGGTATTCATGATACCCAAACAATTAGGACCTACCAGTTTAATATCAAATTCTTTGCATATGTCCACTAGCTGCTTTTCAAGTTCAGCTCCAACTTCATCAGTTTCTTTAAATCCTGCAGAAATAACTACAAGATTTTTTGTACCAGTTTCTCCAACTTCTCTAACTGCTGCAGGTACAAAAGGGGATGGTATGACTACAACTGCAAGATCTACAGGGCCGTAATCTTTTATTGATTTATAAGCTTGGATTCCGAGTACTTCTTCTCGATGATTATTAATTGGTATAATTTTCCCTTTGTAATAATTCAAAAGCGATATCATTAAATCGTTTCCGATCTTACCTTTTGTCTCAGACGCACCTATTATTGCCACTGATTTTGCATTGAACATATGATTAAGCATTTTCATATCACCTATTTAATTTAACATTTTTAATTTTTACAGAAATATTTAAGATTTTACTTCATGGAGCTCTAATAATCTATTAGATGTTTCTCCAAAACTATTTTGATAATATATTTTAATTAAATTATTATCATAGATATAGATTTGCAATGTTAAATCATTATAAATCAAATATATTATTTACTAATCTTAGTATGAATCTAGTTCAGATAAATATTAGTTAAATACTATTTTTAATATCATATCTATTTGTATCAAAAATATGAAGAATTATTCGTACAATACTGCAGTTCCAGTTGCAGTTACAATAAATGCATTGCCCTGAAATCCACCAATAGAAACATAATCGATCAACACTTCTATTACAGTATTTGCTCCTAAATCTTTAGCAGATAGGAGCATTCGGGATAATGCAACTTTTTTAGCTTCTCCCAGATAAATGTCATCTATTTGTGTTAGTTCGATGATGTTTGTGAGTTTAGAAATTAAGTTCTTGGCTTCTTTTTCTTCTGCAATAGCCTCACCAGTAACTATACCAATATTGGTTTTAATCGTACCGATTGGTGTGTTAGGAACCGATACTAATGGTATTTTTAAGGATTCAAGGAATACTTCATCAACTGACGACCCGTAAACTTCCCTATCTTTTACGACTTCCTTTGGTTTTCCCTGGATTTTAGCTGGTAGATAAACTAAAAATCCTATAATCTTTCTTACTATACTAATACCAACAACAAAGAGAAGATAATTCATGAATATTGGGAATGCAGCTTGAATTGTAAGTACAATCGCAATTAAAGTTATTAAATTGAATGTGGTTGGATTGTTAGTTATATATCCGAGTAGGAACCAGCCCCAAATATTGATTAAAATAAAGGTTAAAAGAGCACTGATAGCACCTGTACTTTTACCATATTTTTCACGGGCTATAACTGTTTCAACAAATCCTGCAGCTAATGGAGACAATATATACATGATATTGAATCCAAAAATAACCAAATTAAATTTAATACAGATATATGCAGAGAATACTCCTACTAAAATTCCTAGGGTTATAGCAATAATTCCCCAACGTTTGTCTACAAAAGTTTCTTTTACAGTAGCCAAATATGTCACCTTCTAAAATATTTTATTTGTTATATTAATCACTGTATGATACTGCTGTTCCAAATATGGTGACCATTATGGTGTTTCCCATTGTACCACCAAGGTTATGATATGATACACGGGTTGCAATGATTGCATTAGCACCTTTCTTTTCAGCTTTTTCTTCCATACTCTTTTGAGCCAATTCCCGGGCATTGGTGAGTTCTTCTTCATATTTGGTGGTTCTTCCACCCACTACATCTCGTACTCCTGAAAACATATCTTTATAAAGATTTGCCCCCAATAATGAGTCTCCTGTAACCAATCCATAATATTCATCTATTTTTTTTCCTTCAATGGTAGGTGTGGTTAAAATTAACATATTCAACCTCCTTGTTTTGTCACTGCCATATAATCTATATGAATTAATTACTATTTGATTTAATTGTATTTTAGTTTAGTGGTTATTGAAATCCTTACTTCTCCTTAAGGACATTAAATTAAACTTTACAAATAATATAATAATCGAACATCAACTCGAGAATACATTGTATAAAATCTTCTAGTTGAATCGATTTCTCTTGAAATTAACATTTATCCAGAATATAATTAATCCGCATTATATTAATGAATATATTTTTTTTGATGGTAATTATTTTTAGTGATTAACAACATAATATTTATAGAGATGATTTATGGAGATTAGTGCAAGAAATGTTTTTGAAGGTAAAATAGAGAGTATTGAAGTAGACGCTGTAATGGCCAACATTAAAATAAAAATTGAATGACCACAACTCATAACAGCAATAATAACTAAAGAATCTGTTGAAAAACTTAACCTTAAACTTGGAGATGTTGCATCAGCTATAATCAAATCCACAGAAGTCATGGTAGCTAAATAAAATATTTTCTCAAAAAATTCTTTTTTTTTAGATATTATTAAATTATTAGTTTTGGGACAATATTTTTAGAATAATTGAATAATTTTTTTTTATATATTATTATATTTCAACAGACTAGAGATTATTATAAAAAAAACCTTAATGATTAGGGTTATTTGTTTATTTAGGTTCATAGGTTTAATTTTAAAAAATAATTTATAAAAAAAATTGATGTGAAAATAAAATGAAAAAACTTCGAAAAGTTATAGAAATTATTGATCCAGTATACGTCATGGAAGGTGCGGGTGTGCGATTAAAAAGAAGTATTGCTACTCAAAAATTGGATTATCTCGATCCATTTCTACTCTTTGATCACTTTGGATCTGATGATCCTGAAGATTATATAGCAGGTTTTCCAATGCATCCACACCGCGGAATTGAAACAGTAACCTATCTGTTAGATGGCAGGGTTAAACATAAAGATAGTATGGGAAACCAAGGTATATTAGAGAAAGATGCAGTACAGTGGATGACCTCGGGTAGTGGAATTATTCATGAGGAAATGCCAAGACCATACAATGGAAAGATGGAAGGATTTCAACTTTGGGTAAATTTACCTGCCACGCTCAAAATGACAACACCTCATTATCAAGAAGTTAAATCATCCCAAGTTCCAGAAATTAATTCTGAAGGTGGGGCGATTGTAAAGATAATCGCTGGAGAAATTAGAGGAGTTAAAGGTGCTGTAACCGAGATATTTGCTGATCCAATGTATTTAGACGTGAATATTCATGCAGGTTCCTCTTTTGAACAACCTATCAAACCAGGTCATACAGCATTTGCCTATATTTTTCAAGGAGAAGGAACATTTGAAGATTTAGATCCTAAATCTGAAGAAAAAGAAACAATTGTACAAGCCACCAAACTAGTAATATTTGGTGATGGAGATTATATTAAAGCTGAATCAAAGAAAACTCGGTTCAGATTTTTATTAATCTCTGGAAAACCCCTTAATGAACCAATAGCCCGATATGGGCCGTTTGTGATGAACACCACAGATGAAATAGAACAAGCCATAAAAGACCTTCAAAACCATGAATTTGTTAAATGACTGTTTATATACAACTATTTAATAAATCAGATAGATGAGAAAACAAGAGGAAATATAGGGGAAATCAGACTTTATGAGTTTTAACATATGATATAAACATTACTACTGATTGACCACCAATAAGGTTTAATACAAATACCTCAAAACATATCTCTGGAAGTATTTAAAAATAATATTCTAGTATGCAAAAACAACTAATTATTTGAACTACCAGTTACTGATAAAACCGTGTTGACTAGGACCCTAATGGTCCAATATTTCCCGAACTTAAGGATTTATTTCAAGATATTAAAGTTATAAAAAGGCCCAGAGTTATTAATGCTTGGCAATAGATGAATTCTGTGATGCAAAGGATTCTCTTAAGGAAGTAGGTTATAATAGAAATTATAACAGATCATATATGTCTACAATTTTCTGTTTTTAGAAGGTTATGATGTCCATGGAGTTAATTGATGGAAGGATCTGTGATTGAACATGAAAAGAATGCCATTATATCATTACTAGTACTGCGANNACATCTTCCAAGTTGAGGATATCTGTTTAGACACATCCACAGACTACAATAATAATGAGATAAGTCCACCTAAATAGGTAACATGAAATGATGTTTTGATAAATTGACCTATTTTTTTATATAATTTGCCAGTGCAATTGATACTATGCTAGTGTATGCTTTAAGCAGATGTTTCTGTTCATTTTTAATATCTGATTTATATGGAGCAACAGCTAAAACACCTAATTTTAAGTTATGAGTATTTAATGGTAAATAATACCATTTTGAAGATGCTAATGTATCCGTACTATATCCTGCAGGCTTTTCATGTTCAAAAACCCAATTGGCCAAACCTAGATCGTCATCATCAAATCGGATGTTATCCCCTTTACGTGATACAATTTTTAGGTTCTTGTTATCATCCGGTAAGATCATAACCACATCATAATTGAACAAATCCTCTATATAACTAGTAATACGCATCAAAAAGTCATCTAAGTTTTGAGAAACTAATAAATCACGACTAAAATCATATAATGATGCTATGAACTCCTCTCGTTGTCTTGTATTTTGTACCTGTTTCTTTACTGTGTCTGCAAGGAAACTGGTTATAATACCTACAATGAATAACACAACAAAGGTGGGTATAAACTGTATATCAGATATACTTAAGGTGAAATATGGTGGAACAAAGAAGAAGTCAAAGAATGCAACTGCCATTACCGATGCAATAATACCTCCCTTTCGTCCAGCAACTAAACCACTGAAAACGATTGGTATTATGAATATCATAGGAATATTAATCGCTTCTAAAAATGGCCTTAAAAAGAAGCAAATAATCGATGTTAGTACTATGCTTAATAAACTTATTGTAAATGGTCTTAAATAACTTTTTAAATCTAAATAGTTTTGTTTGTCAATTTTTGGGATTTTCTCATCTTCTTTCCGACCATTTCCTCCTTCGATCACTAAAACTTGGATTGGGCTTCCTTTATGGATAATTTCATTTACAACTGATCCTCTTATCCATGCTTCGATACGTGATCTTTCTGAATGTCCTATTACAATTAAACTTATATTTTTTGATTTTGCAAATGAAACAATTTCTTCAGCTATATTAATGCCTGTTAATCTAAAAACTTTACCTCCTAATTCTTCAGCGAGTTTCAGATTATTTTCAAGCTGTAAACTTTCTTTGTTACCCTTATTGAATTTGTAGGTTGGTTCCACATATACTGCAAGCCATTCAGCATTAAAATTAGTAGCATATCTATGAGCCAATCGTATCATGTTTTCAGAAGATGACCTTGAATTTATACATACCATAACCTTAGAACTTGCATCCCATGGACCAGAAACACCTTCATTCTCAAGCCGCTTGTTCATATTGGTATCTACCAATCTTGTAGCATATCTAAGACCCAACTCTCTAAGTGCTACCAAATTTCTTTCATTAAAGAATTTTAAAACAGCTTGCTGCACCTTTTCAGGTATGTAAACTTTACCCTCCTCTAATCTTTGAAGCAATTCTTCAGTTGGTAAATCAACAATTTCTATTTTATCTGCAATCTCAATTATCCTATCTGGAACAGTTTCTCTAACTTCAACACCAGTTATCTGATAAATAATACCCTTCAAACTTTCAATGTGCTGTACATTTAAAGTTGTGTAAACATTTATGCCAGCATCCAATATTTCTTCAACATCATGATATCGTTTAGTATGCAATGAACCAGGTACATTAGTGTGGGCCAATTCATCTACCATAACAAATTTAGGCTTTCTCTCCAATATTGCAGTAACATCAAGTTCATCAAGTAAAATACCACCATACTCTATCTGTTTTCTAGGTAGTACTTCTAGCCCTTCTAAAAGTTCTTGAGTTTCAACCCTTCCATGTGTTTCAGCCAGACCAACAACAACATCTTGCTCTTTTCCTTTCAAAATACGTGCCTCAGAGAGCATTCTATATGTTTTACCAACCCCTGCAACATATCCTAAAAATATTTTCAAATATCCTTTTTTACGTTCTTTAACCTCCTCTTCTTCTTTTATTCTGTTAAGAAGTTCATCAGGATTGGGTCTGTTATGTTCTTCTGTCATATTACACCTACCAATAAATACTTTAGGAATTATTTTAGTATTCCAAAAATTATATTTAACCTAAAAAAAAAATTTAGGGTGAAATCCAAATTTTAATGGATTCCATTTAGTGCAAGGTTCAGGTTCAATACATTTACAATTGGCTGTCCAACCCATGGAAATGGTGTTTCCTGATTTTTCTGTATAAGATTATCAATTGTAGATTCACTGATATGTCTTGCCTTGGCAATTCTTGGAACCTGGATTAATGCTGATTCAACACTGATATATCTGTCAAGTCCACTTCCCGAAGCCAACACCAAATCAGATGGAATTGTAGCATTGGAAGAAAGACTATCATTTACCTTGATCTCATTGATGGTTTCATTTACCCTGTTAATTAATAATTTGTTAGTAGGCCCATAATTGGAACCTCCCGAAGTGGATGCGTTGTAGTCTATTGCTGATGGTCTGCTTTGAAAATACTGGGAACCATCAAAATTTTGGCCAATAAGTTCAGAGCCTACAATGTTTCCATTGATATTTATCATTTCACCATTGGCTTGGTAAGGAAATGCAACTTGTGATATGCCCGTTATTACAAGGGGATAGATTAAACCCAAAATTACGGCGAAAGTTCCAAATATTATAACTGCTCTTTTAAGTTCATTAAGTTTTTCACCCATCTATGTCACCCCCAGTAATGATATTAGAATGTCTATCAGTTTTATACAAATAAATGGTAATGCTAGACCTCCTAATCCATATATTAATATGTTCATTCCAAGCAGTCTTGTAACTGATGAAGATGAACGGTACTTAACTCCCCTGAGTGCTAATGGAATCAGAAATGGTATTATAAGGGCATTGAATATTACTGCTGATAAAACAGCACTCATTGGTGTTGAGAGGTGCATTATGTTTAGGATGTTGAGTTGTGGATATGTGACTGCAAATATTGCTGGAATGATTGCAAAGTATTTGGCTACATCAGTTGTAATACTGAAGGTTGTCAAAGCCCCTCTTGTAATCAATATTTCTTTGCCTATTTCTACTATATCCAACAGTTTTGCGGGTGATGAATCTAGATCTACCATGTTTGCTGCTTCACGTGCTGCTGCAGTTCCTGCACTCATTGCTACTGCTACATCCGCCTGAGCTAGTGCAGGAGCATCATTGGTTCCATCCCCAATCATTGCAACAAGACGTTGAGTTTCACCACTTTGATATTTACGAATCAATTCCAATTTAGTTTCGGGTCTGGCTTCTGCTATAAAATCATCTACCCCTGCCTCTGCAGCTATAGATGCTGCTGTTAATGGATTATCACCAGTTANNGTTTCAGGCCTTGCTTCTGCTATAAAATTATCTACCCCTGCCTCTGCAGCTATAGATGCTGCGGTTAATGGGTTATCACCAGTTATCATCACTGATTTAATTCCCATTTGCCTTAACTGTTGTAAACGACCTTTAATACCTGTTTTAACCACATCTTTTAAACGTATAACACCAAATACACCTTTACAATCTGACACAACTAAGGGTGTATCTCCATTTCTTGACACTTCCTCAACTATTTCATTGACATCTAAAGGAATAGCACATTTATAGCTCTTTGCAAATTCCGTTACTGAACTTGCTGCTCCTTTACGTACTTTATTAGATCCATAATCTATACCACTCATACGAGTTTCTGGGGTGAATGGTATAAAATCTGAATTTTCGGGTGCTCTTATGTCTCTACCACGTACATCTAATTCTTTTTTAGCTAAAATTACTATACTTCTTCCTTCTGGAGTTTCATCTGCAAGGGAAGATAGTAATGAAGCTTCAATGAGTTCTTTTTTATCTATTCCTTTAACAGGAATAAATTCTGTTGCTTTCCTGCTTCCAAGTGTTATTGTACCTGTTTTATCGAGTAAAACTGCACTTACATCACCTGCTGCTTCAACAGCTCTTCCGCTTAGTGCAATTACATTATGCTCTAATAGTCTGTCCATACCAGCTATACCAATAGCCGGTAAGAGTGCACCAATAGTTGTTGGCATAAGGCAGACCAAAAGAGCTACTAAAATAGGGATACTTATGGCCACTCCCATGTAATTAGCGAAGGCAGTCAAGGTTATAACAACCACAATAAAAAGTCCTGTCAATCCTACTAAAAGAATTTCCAGAGCTTTTTCGTTTGGTGTTTTTTCTCTTTTAGCGCTTTCAACCATGTTGATCATGCTGTCAAGGAATGTTTCTCCAGGATCAACTGTGATTCTTATCTTAATTTGTCCGGATAGGAGTTTAGTTCCTCCTGTAACTCCACTTATATCTCCTCCAGATTCCCTTATTACTGGTGCAGATTCACCGGTTATTGCTGATTCATCAACTAAACCCGTTCCATTAATTATGTCTCCATCACTGGGGATAATCTCTCCATCTTTGACAATTACTATGTCTTTTTTTCTTAGGGAAAGTGCTGGAACTTTTTCTGTTTTATTTTCGTTTATTATTTTATTTGCAAATGCTTCAGTTCTAGTATTTTTTAGTGTTTGTGCTCTTGCTTTACCTCTGGCTTCGGCTAGTGATTCTGCAAAGTTTGAGAATATGACTGTAAACCATAGCCATATACTAATTTGAATGTTGAATAAAAAGTTTCCACCATAGAGCAGGTTAAATAATGCTATTAATGTGGTAACAATGGCTCCTATCTCTACAATAAGCATTACTGGGTTTCTAAGGAGGATTATTGGATTAAGTCTTTTAATTGAGCCTTTAAGTGCTTCCAGTAATGATTTTCGTTCAAAAATGCTTGTTGATTTTTCGTTTGTCATGATTTAACCCCCCTAGAAAGTGAGTCCTCCTTGTAGGAACAAATGTTCGAGTATTGGTCCAAGTGAGAACACTGGGAAGAAGGTTAATGCTCCGACAACTACCACTACACTTACTAGCATGATTACGAATAGTGCGTTTGTACTTGGAAAACTTGATGCATCTGTTGGTACTCTTCCTTTTGCAGCTAATGCTCCTGCAATGGCTAATGCAGGTAGTATTACAATAAATCTTCCAATAAACATTGCAAGACCTAATGTTAGGTTGTAGAATACTGTGTTTGCACTTAATCCTGCAAATGCAGAACCATTATTTGCAAATGCTGATGCGTAAGCATAAAGTATTTCAGAGAGTCCGTGTGCTGATGGATTGTTAAGACCCGCAAGTCCTTGTGGTAATGATATGGCTATGCCTGCAAATACTAGGATAAGTGCAGCTGGTACTAGAAGGGCTGATGTTGCCATTACCATTTCGTATGGTCCTAATTTTTTTCCAAGGAATTCTGGTGTTCTTCCTATCATGAGTCCTGCAATGAACATAGTCAGAATAACATAGAACAGCATTCCAATAAGTCCAACACCAAGCCCTCCGAAAATAACTTCTCCAATACCCAAATTAAACATGTAAACAAGTCCTGTTAGGGGCATGTCACTGTCATGCATCGAGTTTACTCCACCGTTTGAAACATCTGTTGTGATTGCACCCCATAAAACCGATTCAGTAACACCAACTGACAGTTCTTTACCTTCCATATTACCGCCAGAAACGCCCATTTTCTCAATTATTGGGTTAGGTTGGCTTTCGGCATAATATGCTACTCCCAATCCACCTACAAGGAGTATCATCATGGCAGCAAATATGGCCAATCCTTGTCTGAAATTTTTTATAATGTATCCAAATGCAAATACAATTGACATTGGAATCAATAGAATTGCAAATGATTCCAGTATGTTGGTTAATCCATTTGGATTTTCAAATGGATGTGCTGAATTGGCATTGAAATATCCTCCTCCATTTGAGCCTAACATTTTAATTGCTTCCTGTGAAGCAACAGGACCGAGTGCTATGGTTTGATTAATCCCGGATATTGTATGAGCTGTAACATACGCACCAATAGTTTGAACCACACCCTGTGATGCTAGAATAATGGCAAAAATTACGGCTAATGGTAAAAGAATATAG
>PMGM01000106.1 GCA_003158115.1 Methanobacterium sp. | reverse complement strand
GATTTAATTAAATGTTTTTAAAAGAAATTGTGAAATATTGAATGTGGAAAAGGAAAATAACTTATTTGTATGAATTAAAATGGAATCAATAACTTATTTTTTATAAAGGAGTGCTAATGTTGTTATCAAAAAATTTTGTTAAAAGTTTGATTCCATCCATTTTCACAGGTATTAGAATTATTTTAGCACCCATTTTTTTTGTTACTGTAATAAACTATTCTCCTATTTATCCAATTAGTATATTCGCATTTGCTATGATAACAGATGTTATTGATGGTTATTTAGCTAGAAAATGGGATGTAACTTCTTCTAAAGGGGCTTATTTTGATATTACTGCAGATTTCATCTTTGTTGTTGCTGGTTTTTCAGCATTTATTATCAGAGGTGTCTATCCATTCTGGCTTTTGATAGTTATTATTTTCATGTTTCTGCAGTTCATAATAACATCTAAATCAAAAAATCCTATTTATGATCCTGTAGGGAAATATTATGGTGCATTTTTATTTCTTAGTATCTTTATTAATTTAATAATAAATAATATAACTTTAAATTTAATATTAACAATCTTAATTGTTCTATTTACAATTATATCAATTACAACCCGTTTTTTATTTATATTTAAAAATAACCTTAATAAACATTGAACTAATTTTAATAAAAAAACAAATAATNNATTTCTTCTGGTGTCAAACCGTACAAATTATAGCCCCAGATAGATAATAATTGTCCACAATCCAATAACCCACTTCCTTAAAAAAAATAATTATTTAAAATGTATGACTAACTGATACTACTCCTGCATCAGCAGAAGTACTTTGAGTTGCTACGACATTACCATTCTGATCTATTATTTGAACTGTCATAGTACTAGTGTCAGGTGTAATAGTTCCATTATCACTTACAGCATCTTTTGAATTGTCTTTTTGGAAATCTACAGATACAATTCCCGGATCTTGAGCTAATGGAAATGTTTCTGTTCCTGAACCATCAACAGATTTACTACCACTACTATCACCAATACTACCACTCCAAGAACCTGCAGCTATGACTTTAACCATTGCATTGCCAGTTGATGAAGCAGATTGGCCAGACTGAGAATTTGACTGCCCATTAGAAGACGATGAACTAGTATTATTATCACTACTACTAACACATCCTGAAGCAAAAACAACTAAAATTAAAATACCCATTATTCCAAATATGCCAATATTAAATTTCTTCAAATCTAATCCCCCCAAAATTTAATATTCGAACTCTAACTTATTAACTTTTATAAATAAATTTCATACTATACAAATTTCATAGAAAATTAGATTTATTATAAACATTAGGTTTTTGAAGCCTATAATGTGTTAGAGAGAGTTAATTTAAAATCCTTAGAATATTTACGCAGTAAAGTTTGATTAAAAAGATCATTTTTCATTAAGATCATGTATTACAGTTCTGATTTAAATAAATGTTTTTAAAAAAAATCAGCTAAAATAGAATTTTCATTAAAAAATTATATCGATTACTTTTAATATAGAAATACTCATTATTAATTATGGACATAATACCTGACTTTGATGGAAGGGGTTTATTACCTCAAGGAGATACAGGATTCTATTCCCCATCATTAGAAGAGTTCATAACTAGGTTTGTTTCAGTGATAAATATAGAAACTCGTAGTAATCTTTTTGAAAAATATATTGCATTTTGTATTAAATGTCTTGATACAAATGCATTAATATCTCATTATGTTAATGGAAGTTATACTACAAATAAAGAAGAACCTGGAGATATTGATATATTAGTAATATTAGATGGGTTAACTGTAGATGAAGGTCCTGATGAATTATATGAAGAATATATAGAAATTAATGATCTAGAAACAATTAAAGAAACTTATTCTTGTCACACATGGTGTGTTTTAGATTATAATCCTAATGATTTTGAAGTTTTACACAAATATCATAATGATATAAAAAATGCTGTTATTTCTTGGTGGCAAACCAATTTTATGGATGAAGAAAGAACAACACTTGATCCTGATACAAAAGGAGTTATTATCCTTTCCCAGGATGAAATAAATAAAATGCGGAGTTTTTAATATGACAACCATAAATAAAATTAAGGTTATCAAAGAACAGTTAGAACAAGTTCAAGCCCGTATTTTGGAAAATGAAAAACTCCAAGAAGAATATCCCAAACAAAAAAGAGGACTTTTAATCGCATTGGCCACATTAAAACATTTAGAAAGAGATATGATTGATGCTATAAAAGATGAATATGTTTCCAATAATCATGAAACATATGAAATATATTTAAAAGGAGAAAATTTAAAAGGTTCTTCTATTCCAATTAAGGATTTAGGAGAGTTACTTATTGAAGAACAAAACATGATCACATCATTTGGATCAAATAAACCTTTAAGGAGAAATTCTACAATATCCTCACAAATTATTAATAATTCACAAGTAAATCTTGTCGCAACAGCAGGGGGATCATTTAGAATCATACTAAATTCACCACAAAAAGTTTTCTTTGATGTTGATAATGCAGAATCTGTTATTAAACACGCTTTTAGTGATATTAATGAGCTTATTGAATGTGGTGAAAATCGAGAAGCACTCGAAGCTCAAGAATCTAAGTTAGGTTCTAAGAAAATAAATGCATATAAAAAATTATTAAATTTATTGTATGAAAAAGATATGAACATGGAGATTTCAACTCGAACCTCAAATAAAGAGAATGTTCCTATTTTTAATATTCAATCAAAAGAAGCTAAAAATGTTTATAATATACTCATTGAAAAAGAAGAACCATTTGAGGATATTATTGAGATTACTGGAGTATTAAGAGCTTTTGATCTTACCATTCTCACCCATAATTTTAAAATTGTTACAAAAAATGAAAATAAAGAAAAAACAATCAAAGTTGATTTTAATAATGAATTAGATGATGAAGTTATTAATCATATGAACCAACTTTCAAAAGTAAGACTTCAAAGAGTTATTAATCAAAGAGGAATTGGAGAAAATAATTCTTTGACACATACTCTTATAAATTTTGTAGACGATTAAACTGAATTAATTTATTTTTGTTTTCCATTTTTATCTATATCCATCTAACTTTCTTAACAAAGACAGATTTACCTTTAATCATGATACCGATTAATAAATTTATTCAATATTTTTCATTTTATTCATTAAACGTAGTGTAACCGATAGAATATTAGTTATACTAAGTTCCATGTTATCATACAGTTCTTTTTTATGTTTAAGGGCTTTTGTGGGAATGTTGGACTCAAGTACTCCAAAAAAGTCAGGAAATGCACCATAAAATTCCAAAAAAACATTTATGGAATC
>PMGM01000061.1 GCA_003158115.1 Methanobacterium sp. | reverse complement strand
AACATCTATAGAAAATGTTTTTGATGCTTTAGAAGGTGTTGCCGGCACCACCATTACTCCCAATTAACCATAATCACCCTTTTGAATCTTTTTTTTAAGGATTTTATTTTAGATCCCTTTCACATTTATCAAATATCTTATTAATCATTTTGATGGTTTTTCTTGGTAATTCCAGGTGTTCTTGGTGTTGCTTCTTTGTTATTGGAGCTCGATCCGCTCTTATGATCTAATGGATCGATATCTTTGCCTTCGTTTTCGTTTATTCTTTTATCATGGAAGTTAGCTGAGTAATGTAATTAATAAAAAAAATAAAATTGGATGGGATGAAACTAAATACAATTAATTACAGATAATATGTTATATTAGATGATAACATGTCACAGTTTATAACTATAACACCAGATGCAGCACTCAGATTAATAGAAGAAAAAGGTTTGGATATTACAATTCTTGATATCAGACCTAAAGAAGAGTTTGAACTAGAACATATCCCCGGAGCAATAAATTTAGATTATGATGGCCATAAATTCGAGGAAAAGGTGGACAAACTCGATAAAACAAAGGATTATTTAATATATTGTAAAAGCGGTGTTAGAGGCGGATATTTTATGTCCAAAATGAGAGACACCGGTTTTCATAGAGCTTACAATATTTTAGGAGGATTTGTAGGTTGGAAAATCAGTAATCTTCCATTAACAAGTGAATACTTAATAAATAAAATTCAATAATTTTTCTTGTCTAATTTATTTCTATATCATTTAAAAATATTCTTTATAATCATTTATTTCCCCACATGATCATATCAATATAAAATATAGATTTAGATAAGAAATGGAAACAAATCAAGGATTATTATATTATGGTGAACTATAACAGGAAAATCTTTAGAAGAAGAGTTGATTTAATTAAACTTCCTAAAAATTTATACTTTACATAGTCAATAGTATTGAGTAATAAAATTTTGATAATTTTGTTAGAATATAAGGATGTGAAACAATTGATAGAAATGGAAAAATGTCCTAAATGTGATTATCATGGACCAATGCAAGCTGTAAGTAAACTAGGTAGTGATAAAAAGATATATATCTGTAACAAATGTAAACATCACTTTGAGAAATAAAAATTCATCAGTAAGATTTTCAATAAATTTGAATTTATTATATACCTTCACTGTAAAAAGTATGACCACTGCCTTGATTGATAATATAATAATTTTTTTAGTAAATGAATTAGTTTAAATGTGGTTTTGTACAGATTTATTAACAATACTTTGAAATTTATACATGTTCTTTGACTTCTATCGTTGGAGGAGTTCAGATAAAAAAGATTTATATTATATTTTTATTTATTATACTAATTTTTGCAGCCTACGGTGTAAACAGTATTTTTAATCAACATTCTCAAGTTACATCATCAGATTATAATAAATCCAATGTCACATTATTTTTTACAGGAGATGTGATGCTAGGTAGGGGAGTGGATGGAATATTAGCAAGTGGACAAAATGTTTTTAGTAACATTGATCCTTTATTTTTAAATTCTGATGGAGTTATTGTAAATCTTGAAGACCCCTTGACTACTTCCTCTGTTAATTTCAAGAAGACAGTACCACTCAAAGCCAATCCAATTTATACACCTGTACTTAAAAATAACAATATTATAGTTGCATGTCTTGCAAACAATCATATTATGGATTATGGTGACACCGGTTTAACAGACACTGCTAATGCACTTAAATCTAATGGAATTAACTACACCGGTGCAGGAGACAACTTAAATCAAGCTACACAACCCGTTTATCTAAATATTAAAGGTCGTAAAATAGCTATTTTAAATTTTTTAGATAACTCAACCTTCACAGAATTTCTTCCATCAGAGATGCCCGGTGCAACAGTTAACAGCCCAGGATATGCTCCAGCAAATTGGACTATCATCAAACAAAGAATAGATGAATCCAAAAGTAATTCAGATATAACTATAGTGGTTTTTCATTATGGAAACGAATACAGTACTACACCTAACCCTTATCAGATAGAATTATCACATGAATGTATAGATGAAGGAGCCGATATGGTTATTGGAAGTCATCCACATGTAATTCAGAAAATTGAAAGTTATAAAGGTAAACCTATTTTTTATAGTCTTGGAAATTTTGTATTCGACCAATCCAATCCTGCTACACATTCATCATTAATGGTTGAAATGGATCTTTCAGGTAATGATGCCAAAGTAATTGTCCACCCTATATCACTCGTTAATAGTATACCTCGGCCAATGGATAATACAACTAGCACAGCATTGTTAGAGCAATTAAAAAATCAATCATCCTTAAATATGACTATTGAAGGTGGTAACGGTATATTAACATTTCCAATATGAATCATTCCAAAAAAAAATATAATAAAAAAAATGAAATCCAAAAAAAAATGAAATTTTTAGATATTCTTCAATTTAGGAAATACTCTATCATTTCATCTAACTCATAAATCCATGAATAGGATTAGAAATTAAATGATCTAAATATCTATTTAAAATATTATAATCCGTTATTATTTGTCACCTCCATCGATTAAAATACTTGTTTTCTTAATTATTATGCTTTTTAAGCAGATTTTTCAGCTATTTCGTTTTCCTGAGATTTAATATCTGATTTTTTACCAGTTTCAACATCATCATTTTCGTGTATATATTTTTCTCCCCTTAGTGCTGATAGTATTGCTGCTATAGCAGATAATAGGGCCCCTATATAAAATGAGGTTCTAAGTGATGGTATAAATGCATTTGCAAGTGTTGATGGGAACCATGTAGAACCTGTTAATGTGTTTAATGTTGAATGAGGTATTAAAGCCACAAATGATGAAGGTAAAACACCCAATATGGCATTAACCGGATTGTATCCTAGGAAGGCTGAAAACAGTGCCGAAGTAGGTGGAATATTACTTAGAACTGGAGCTAAATTAATTGCACCAATGTTTGCCAGTGAGGTTGTCATTGCATCAGGGAATCTTTGGGTTATTCCAACAATTACTATGGTGAAAAATATAGCCATACTAGCTGTAAATGCTGTGTTCATTATGGTGTACATCATTCCTGAAGCTACACCCCTATCCTTGGATGGAACTGAATTCATTATGGAAGCACTGTTTGGTGAACCGAACATTCCACCACCAACTCCCATCAGGAACAGGGCTAAACCAAATTCTAGGTAACTGAAATTAAATGGTAGTGCTGCTAAGATTAGGAATGATATAGTAACTACAACCATTCCACCAGTTGCAATCCAACGTGGACCATAAGAGTCGGATAATATACCTGAAATTGGTCCCATAATAAGAATTCCTGCTGTTAATGGTAACATATAAACACCTGCCCAGAAGGGAGTAGATGCATAACTGTATCCATGTAGTGGCAGCCATATACCCTGCAATAATAATATGAGCATGAACATCATACCACCCCTTCCTAATGCACCCAATAAACCGGCAATGTTTGCATATGCAAAACTCTTATTTTTAAATAGATCTAATCTGAACATAGGAGATTCAACTCTATTTTCAACAAATGGGAACAGTATCAGCGAGATTAATCCTATTATCATGGATGATATTACCCAAGGATTGTTCCATCCCATTGGACTGTTTCCATAAGGTATTAGTCCGTAGGTTACACCTACAAGTATGAGAGTTATACCTAATACAAATGTGATGTTTCCCCATAAATCTAGTTTAGTTTTTTCTGCCTTGATAGATAGTTCTTTTAGCCTATAATATGACCATACGGTTCCAATAAGTCCAAATGGTACACTGACTAAAAATACATATCTCCAATTGAAGACAGCGAGTATACCTCCAAGAATCAAACCTAAAAATGATCCAGATATTACTGCAACTGTATTTATACCTAATGCTTTTCCCCGTTCATTGGATGGGAATGAATCAGTAAGGATGGCTGCACTGTTTGCCATCAATAAGGCACTACCAGTTGCTTGTATAATCCTGAAAATTATAATTTCTAATGCACCGGCATCACCTGTTGAAGGTGTTAGATACAATAGTATAGATGCTAGACTGAATATTAAAAATCCCAATCTGAACATCTTTACTCGTCCATACATATCTGATATACGACCAAAACTTAGGAGTAACGTAGCGGTTACCAGTCCGTAACCCATTAAAATCCATAATAAATATTGAAATGAATTCAATGGATTAATTTGAATACCATTAAAAATAGCGGGAAGAGCAATCATAACGATACTCATGTTTATACTTCCCATTATAGATGCTATGAACACGTTAGCCATAGCTGTCCATTTATATTCCAAACCATTCACCACCATTATTATAAGTATAAATATATTTTCTTATTATTTCGAGTCATTATCATTCACCTTAAAAATAGATAATAATATATAAAATTTGATTAAATAAGCAATTAAATAGTATTTAACGTATTTATTTATTATTTGGTTCTTATTCAATTATTTGTTATATAAAATCATTTATTAAAAGATTTAAAGATTAAATACATCTTATATTCATATCTAATATACCCGAAATAGGGTGTTCATATAAATTAATTATTTAATAATATGAAGAGAAATATTATTTTGAATTGAATAATTTTTTTTATTCATTATTATCCAGTTCTTCCAATACTTTAAGTGCAAAATCTCTCATCATATCCGCTTTCATTATTTTTATAACCTTTTTATTATCTCCAAAAACGATTAAACTGTCTCCTGCTTTAATATCATATTCATCTCGGGCTTTTTTAGGAATAACAATCTGNNTATATGATAAATCATATTTAAATGTTTTCTACAGAATCTTCTAAACATAATATTAAAGCAGAATTGAGTGAATAAAAATGAAAATTAACTTACAGAATAAACTTGGATACAACGTTATTAAACATAGAATAATGAAAGAATTGATTA
>PMGM01000070.1 GCA_003158115.1 Methanobacterium sp. | reverse complement strand
ACAACCAACATATAACCCATTAATATCCACAAGAGATATGGGAAGGAATTCAATGGATCAATATGGATACCGTTAAATATGGCTGGAATGGCGATTAGAATGATCATCATATTTATACTTCCAATTAAAGTGGCTATGAAAACGGTTGTCATAGCTGTCCATTTATATTCCAAATCCATCACCATCATTAATTTTAAAATGTTTTAAAAGCATCATTTTTTATCTACACCCTTTTGTACCATTTTTTTTGAAAATTTTTAAATTTTAAATAGATTTTTTTATTTTTTGGAGTCTTTCCATGAAATTTTCTAGGCGTTTCTCATGAATGATTAATTTTTTTTTGTTAATATCCTCCAGGAAAGAAATGTAACTATCAATTTCGTTTAATGCAGTTTCTATTGCGATTGCGCTGCGATCTATAGGTTCTGTTAATGCGTTTTGCGAAATAGATCCTAATATTCTATTATTAGTCCCATGCCCAGCTTCTGTTAACTCATATTCCCCGTCATTTCTTTTAATTAATAAACCTTCAGCGACTAATTTTTTAAGCATGGGATAAACCGAACCGGATGACGGTTTAAATGACATTAATGATCCATTTTCAACCTTACGCAGTTGATGCGGATAATGGCTTTCTAAAACTTCATACACTCGTTTCCGATGCCATTGAACAGCATCGATTATTTCTGAACCAGTTTTAGGGCCTTTACCTAGGACGTGTAAAATCATGAACCGTAAACCTCCCAGTTTATCTAATTCATTTATTCTTCCAAGAATATCTTCCAAATTCCACATAAACAAAAACCTCTTGTTGTTTAATCGATATATAAATATTTGTTATCAATCAGTTATTTTAATTTTAGATTGTTATAATTCATATTTAAAATTATCTATGTCTATTAATAGATAAAATTATTTAAAAAAAATCATTGATGAGAATTGCAATATCGTGAAGTAAATTCGGGGTTAATCTAATAATGGTCATATTATATTTAAAAAATTTAGTTTGAGAAAACTTTATAAGTAATGAATGAGTACTCAATCATATGATTGATTAGTCATTTTTTATAAGTAAAAAAATTATTATTAAGCGATTAACTAATCGGCTTTCTTTAACGTCGATTATGACGATATAATGTGATAACATGCAGATGAGAAAAACTAATAATGGTGATGAAATTTCGGCACTAGGATACGGTGCTATGAGATTACCCACCAATAATGGCAGAATTAATAAAGATGAAGCTAAAAAACAGATATACTATGCAATAGACCATGGTGTAAACATAATTGACACAGCATTTCCATATCATAATGGATCCAGTGAATTATTTCTAGGAGAAATACTTCAAGGGGAATACAGAGATAAAGTAAAAATCTGCACCAAAATGCCATCATGGTTTATTAAAAAAACTGAAGATATGGAAAACTATCTGAAAACACAGCTTGATAAACTCCAAACAGACCATATTGATTATTATTTACTCCATAGTTTAGGTGAGAATAACTTTTTTGATCTTAAAGAACTGGGTGTTCTTAAATTTTTAGAATCTGCCAAAAAAGAAGGAAAAATAAAGAATATAGGTTTCTCATTTCATGACAATAAAGAAGGTTTTAAGAAAATTGTGGATGCTTACAATTGGGATGTTTGTCTCATCCAATATAATTTCCTAGATGAAACTAATCAGGCAGGAACAGAGGGACTAAAATATGCAGCTTCTAAAGGATTAACTGTATTTGTAATGGAACCTTTAAAAGGAGGAATCCTTGCTGGAAATGTGCCTGAAAAAGCCATGGAAATTTGGAATAAATCAAAAATTAAAAGAACTTCCGCAGAATGGGCTTTAAAATGGGTTTTAAACCATCCCGAAGTTTCATGTGTAATCTCAGGAATGGGAAAAATTGAAGATGTTAAGGAAAATATTAAAGTTACAAATGAGACTTTACCAGATTCAATTCCCAAAGAAGAAATTAAACTTTACAATGAAGTTAAAGAAGTTTATAACGAGCTAATGAAGGTGGATTGCACCGGATGTGGTTATTGCACGCCATGTCCCATAGGAGTTAATATCCCGCTTTGTTTTGAACTATACAATCAAAAATACATATTCAACGATAATCAAGCTTCTTTTGTCTATGCTATGTATTTAGGGGGTAGCACATCTAAAGAAGGATATGCTGGGCTTTGTAATGGTTGTGGAAAATGTGCTAATGCCTGTCCACAAAAATTGGATGTTCCTTCACTTTTGAAAGATGTCAGCAGTGATATGGAAGGCCGAGGATTCAAGTATAAAGTTAAAATGATGGGAGTTTTAGGCAAATTTATCATGCTAACAATACCATCTTGGAATAATAAGATATCTAAAAGATTCAGAAAACGTAGCAATATCTAAAAAACCCTAGTTAGATACAAAATTTAATATTAAGTCTAAATACATGATTAAAGAGTATTTTGGCTAGTTATCAAATCAGGATAAAAGTAGGGAAAACAGTTCAAAAAATTCTAAAAACAGTCCTGAATACGAAGTATGTAAGTAAAATTTTCAATGAGAGGAGTTCATGTTAAAGATATGATGAAAATTACAGAAGAAGTATTTAACTTTTCAAATGAAATCATAGATATATAAGAGTACAAAATTTAAAAGTTTTATAAAATACAATTTAACAATAATAATAAATTAGAATAGATTAGCTTTAAAAAAAAATTTGTGGTCTAAAATGGTTGTAGAAGATAAAAAAAAGAAAATTCTTGAATCAGCATTGAAGCTATTCATCGAAAAAGGGATAGATAATACATCAACTTCTCTAATTTCTAAAGAAGCAGGCGTTGCAACAGGGACTCTCTATTTATATTTTGAAACTAAGGTGGATTTGATTAGTGAATTAGGCACATCGATACAAGAAGAAAGTTTAGAAAGCTTTCTGGATCTTATAGAATCTTCAGTGGGTTATGAATCTTTAGAAAAATTCTGGCATGAAAGAGTTGAGTGGGGAGTGAATAATCCAGATAAATATAAATTTATGATACAATTTAAGTCATCACCATATAATATTAAAAATACCAATGTTAAAATCCCTGATCATGAAAAAAAATTGTTAAATTTAATAGAAGATGGAATTAAAAATAAAATATTGAAAGATTTACCTTCCAAATACATTTCTGGGTTTTTTTCAGCTCACGTTGTGTTTACAGTTGAATATATTATTCAGACAAAGACCAAAGAAAGAAAAATATTTTTTGAGACCTTTTTTGATGGAATAAAATATACAAACTAAGAAAGGAAAAATTAAATATATATAGATAATGAAATGAATTTTTTGATTCACATAATGTTACTGAAAAATTATTTAATTTTTCAGATTAATATCTAAAGTTATTAAAAACAAAATTATTTTGGATTAAAAAGGATTATCCTAAGAAGTTAATTATATTCTTTGAAATCATTAAATGGATTTGATGGTGATTGTATATGTTCACAATAGAAACTGCAAAGGCTGAAGATGCGTGGATCGCTATAATAAAACAGATAATGGATCATGGTGATATGGTAGAGGATGAACGTGATCTTATCACAAAAGAAATTTTAAATGTAATAGTCACGGTTCAGGATCCTTTAAATTCAGAACTGCCAAAAGGATATTTATCTAATGAAAAATTAAAACGATATGAGGAAGCTTTTTTAGATAGTGAAAATCATCATGATGGAATTAATTATGGAAAGAGGTTGAGGGAGCATTTTGGATTCAAGATGGGTCGAGATATTTACAAGGTAAAAATTGATCAGGTCGAATCTGTTATAAACCGGCTTAATAAATGTGAAACTTCAAGAAGAGCAACAATGACAACCTTTGATCCATCAATAGATCAATGTCAAAATGAGATCCCAAGTATGATTATGATTGATTTTAAAATTCGTAAAAACATGTTAGTTACAACAGGTATTTGGAGAAGTCAAGATATTTATGGCTCTTGGATTCCAAACTTCTTCGGACTTAAAGGACTCTCAACATATGTATCTGAACATTTAGGAATAAAACAAGGGCCAATAACTGTTCATTCTGTAAGTGCACACATATACAAAACAGACTTTGATAATGTTAACGATAATAAGGGCAGTTAATAAAATACGTTTATATAAATATTTTTATCTTTTAAAAAAACATACACTCTTCAATTAATTTTAGAACATTAAAAATAGTGGTAGTAAGAGAATTTATTCGTTTTCCCAGAATGGATTTTTCAATGAATTAGAACTTTATAATACAGTTCATATCCGTTGGTCTTCCAATTTCTACAATTTCTGGGTTACGGCCCATTTCAAGTAGAAACTTATTTGCAGTTTCTATCATGTCAACATATACAATTTTACTAATTTTACATCCATCTACAATTGTATATGGGGGCATTTCTCCGTTCAACCTTTTGAACTCAAGTACCTTCTCAACCATCTGTCTGTACTGTTTGAGAGTTAACCTCTCCATTAAATCAACCACATTTACTTTTTTTTACTTTTTTTAGTGTATTAAGGCTTTTTTAAATGTATGTAAATTACTATATAAATATTTTGTGAATTAAAGAACATTTAGCATTATTTTTCATTAACAATATTATTATTAGGATATTTTGTGATATCAATAACTATCATGTATTTCTACTGTTGCATGTGGATCAAATGGATTTGTTCTCATAGCCAATGAGAACAGGTAAGGGTAGTTGTTCATAAGGTGTTCCATGTATTCCACCCATTGATAGATCAGTATGTTATATGCTCTTTCAGTATCAAATTTTAGGTGGTCATAGTCTGCTTTGGGGAGGTGTTTGATGTCTTTTCTTTTTTCAAGCTCTTCTGTAAGATGAAAGACAGCTCTTAAAAGATCTGTAAATGTTTCATGTTCCAGTAGGTTGGGATTTTCAAGTAAAGCCAATAAAAATCTTCTTTTACTCATTAAATAATTCTTAGTTTCTTCTAAGAATTTAATTGAATCTGAATCGTTTCCAGTGATTTCAAGACGATATTTACGTTTTGTTATATCTTCCTTAGCTTTTTGAAAATCTAGATCCGCCCAATTTGAATTGATTATCAAAGTTTCGTTGATACTTTTTGATTTTGAATCAAATTTAGATATTTCGCTTAGTAATTCAGTTCCCACATCACTAAAGAAAACACCAATGACCATGTTTAATTTTTCAAGCAACACACTCTTTTCTCTTCGAGTTATGGCAGTTTCTATTACAAGAACAACTAGTAAAACTTCTATTGGTAAAAATGCAAGATCAATTCCCAAATAAAACAGTTCTGTTCTAGGTTCATGGAAAATGTAGAACTGGATTAAATATAGTATCACAGCAGATAAAATAAGTAAAATAGCAATTTCAGTACGCCAACCCAATCTTTTAATGATTTTCATAGTTTTCCTTTTAAAAATAATTTATTTAAATACTCTTTTGGGCAGATATTATGGTAATTGGGTTTCTTGCCAACATCATAGTTCCCCTTTTAGTTATTTCACCCTTAGAAATCGAAACATTTACCACATCAGGTTTTAAGGAAAGTTTTTCAAGGGAAGATATTGCCTCAGTACATGTTTCAAGGAGTATTGCCATTATAATAATCCGACCATTGTTGTTGAGTTTGTTATAACCCTTTTCGATTAAAAAGGGTAGTTTACCACCACTTCCACCAATAACTAGTAAATCAAATTTTTCTATTTTATCTAATACATCAAACCCATCACCTTCAATGACTTCAACATTCCCGGTTAGTCCATGTTTTTCAAGATTTTGTTGGGTTGTTTCAATTGCATCATGGTTAATATCAATAGAATAAACAGTCTTAGCCATTTTTGCAAACTCTAATGTTAAGCCTCCAGTTCCACATCCAATATCAACAACAACATCTTTGGGTTTAACATCTGATTTGCAGATAACAATGCATCTAACCTCTTCCTTAGTTGGACCGGGTACATTTGGATTTTTAATAAATTCTTGATCCTTAATCATTCCATTTCCCCTGTCCATCTGTCAAACATGTTGTTTTCTATACCCAGAACATCTAATATCTTTCCAACGATGAAATCGATTAGCTCTTCATTGGTTTTAGGCCTGTGATAAAATCCAGGCATTGCAGGGAGAATTATTGCACCTTCATTGCTTACTTTGAGCATATTTTCAAGGTGAACAGATCTGAGAGGGGTTTCCCTAGGTACGATTACTAGTTTTCTTCTTTCTTTCAGGGTTACATCTGCTGCTCTGGTAACTGCATTGTTTGCATATCCATTTGCTATTGCAGATAGTGTTTTCATTGTACAAGGCACAATAACCATAGATTCAAATTTAAAGGATCCACTGTTTATAGAAGATGTAAGGTCTTTAGGGCTATAATATTCAGATGCTAATATTTTAATTTCATCTTCTTTAATTCCTAATTCATATTTTAGTATTATTTTTGCTGGATCGGTTACAACAACTGCAGTTTCTTCTCCAAGGTCATTTAAAATTTCAAGAAGCCTTTTACCATAAACCACACCACTTGCACCGGTAATTGCTATAACTATCATTTTTTTCACATCATTTCTATCTATATATGATTAAATACACTTTATTTTTAGTTAAATAGATTATTTAAGCTTATTTAGGTATTTCAATATAGTCTTCAAAATTGAATCCTTTTGAACAATTTGAATATTCTTCTGGTAGATATATACATAGATCGGCATGATTGAATCTTGCATCGCGGAGTGTACTTACTATGGTGGATATTTCACTCAGATTAACTAGATTTCCCTTGGAAGATACTGTTGTTTTCATCTCATCAAATGATGGATAATCAGGAACATCAATAATAACGTATTCTGCTGGGATATTTAATTCCTCGGATATTTCCTTTTCAAATGATCTTATGTTATCTATATCTATTTTGAAAACTGCATTAGGATTTTCTAATTCATCAAGTTGAAGAGAGTAAACTGTTTTGAAAAGTTTCCTGTTATCGAGTCTATGCATCATATCTGCTATGAATCCCTTTTGATTTCTTGCTGTGATTATAATATCTGCATCATCGTATTTGTAAATTTTTTCGGGTATTATGAGTCCTTTCTTAATGAGTTGGTTGAGACAACGTCTAAACATGGAGTTGATTATACGTGTTGTGTGATGTTGGTAAACACTTGGATACATGAAATATCTTGCTAGGAGCATTGATTCTGCAGCTTGTACACCTTTTGCCTTGAGTATAAGATTACCATCAAGTTTCATGTTGTGTATGAGTCTTTCAACATCTATAACTCCATATGCCACTCCTGTGTAATATGAATCTCTTAATAAATAGTCCATTCTGTCAACATCAAGATCTCCAGATATTATATGTCCTAATCTTCCTTCTCCACTTATGAGTTTAATTATTTCTTTTGGATCAAATTTTTCTGATAATATATCTGATATTTCCGATTCTAATATGAGCTTTGAGGTTAATTCTTCGTGGGATCTTTCTAGTACAGACTCTGAAACATGTGAAAATGGTCCGTGTCCTGCATCGTGGAGTATTGCACTTACACGTAACATTTCTTTCTCTTCTACTGACAGTTCAAGGCTGCTGGCAAGTCGGGATGCAAGGTACATCGAGCCTATGGAATGTTCAAATCGGGTATGATTTGCTCCAGGATAAACTAAATATGTAAAACCAAGCTGTTTAATACGTCTTAGTCTTTGAATTTGTGGGGTGTCAATTAATTTAACCTCAAATTCATTTATTTGAAGGTTTCCATGAAGGCTATCCCTTATAAATTTCATTTAACCACCCGACATTATGATATTGGTACCATTGTCTGTGTGTTCCTCTTTTTTAAAGTCTAATTCATATTTCACACGTTCAATAATGTCATTCAGTGCAGCTTTGGTTTCATGTCTATGGGCTCCAGCTACAACGGTAAGAAACAATTGGTCTCCGGGTTTGAATTTACCTATGTAGTGAACTACAACTATCTCAATTACACCATGTTTATCTTGAATATCCTTCACAATATCTTCAAGTTCCTTTTCTGTTTCTTTGAGGTTGGGTGTTGTTAAATCCATGGTAGTAGTATTTTTATTGGATTCTTTTCCACGTACTATTCCTTCAAATGAAAATATAGCACCACATTCTATGATCCTAGGATTTGTTTTCACTGAATCCATTAAATCGCAGATTGTTATTGTCTCTGCAGTTTTTTCTATAATTCTAACAGTCATTTTACCACATTTTTTTAGAGATTAATATTCTTAATGTTCATGGATTCATTAACTATTTAATTTCATTTACTTCTTTAATTGTTAATTGTTTAATTCTTGAAACTCCATCTATTTCCTGAATAACTTCAAAAACTGAGCTTGGAACCAAGGATTCCCAGTCTTTTCCTTCAAGCATTCTCTTTCTGACTTCTGTGCCAGAATATAGTTTTCTGTTGTAAAGTGGGGGGATTGTAACTTGATGCCCTCCTTCTTTAAATAACTGTTGTACAAGGGGGTTTCCAGAGTATACACATTTAAATGGGGGTGTTAGCATTTTAACATGGGCAACCCAGATTGAGTTGCAAGCAACATCTTGTATTGGTATGATATAATATTTTGAAGCGGGTATTCCCTTCTCAGTTAGGGCCTTTGTAAGCATTAATACTCTTTCACCTGCAGTGAATGGATCTTTTAATGTATGGCTTAATTGAGCACTTCCTATTCCTATTATAACTTCATCCACTTCTTCAAGGATTCTTTTTATTACTTCTAAATGTCCTTCATGGACTGGTTGCATTCTTCCAACGAGTAGACCCCTCATAAGTACCACCATGTTATTATTATAATTATTATAAATCTTAAACTATTCAATGAACCAAGTACAATCCTTGTTAATATGATTATTGTTCTTATTAAAATTAATACTTTTTATTATTAAATTTTATATTCATGTAATTTAATTGAGTTTCATTACCAATCTTTATTTTTGATTGTAAATGAGCAATAGTTATCGCCTAATGCATAACATTTAGTCTCATTAACAACTAGTTCCTCTTGGAAATGTGCTGAAAAGACGGCTTTAAGAATACCTGAATCAAATGCACATGCTGGTCTTCCTATTGGTGGCAGGCTTTGACATTCAAAACAATCAGAAACATTGATGATTAATGGGTCTAAACTTTCAATTTCTACCTGTCCAAGATTATGGGTTCTCCAGAACATTGCAATGTTTTCTGCTAGTTTATTTATATCAGGATCCTTAACTTTACTGTAAAGTGTTTCTCCAACCTTTATACCAGCTTCGTACAGTATTGGATCAATATCTATTCCTTGTCTTATGAGGGAAACACGTATGGTAAGAAATATGAGTCTGAAAAATTCGTATGGATCCCCTGAACTGTCAACGTAACTAGTTACATAATCTTCTATTTTTTCAGTTACAACCTTTTTACCCGATAACTTGCCAAGATATTCGGATTTAATAAAAAATATTTTTTTACGAGCATCTAGGGGATCTACTTTTGAACCGATAATACCTTCATTAGCCATCCTTTTTAGGTGTACAGATACGGTAGATTTTGCTTTTCCAGACCTTTCAACCAGTTGATCAAAATTTAATTCTCCATTTCGTAACATTGATAATATTTTTACCCTTACTGGGCTGTTAATTGCATAAATACCCTCAGATGTGGAGAATAATTCTATCTGCATATCATTAAAGGGTTCTCTTTTACTCATTTTAATCACTTGTTTTTTCTTTCTAATTTCAATTTGTTCTTATTCTCTGAAATTATTATGATAACCATAACTTATATATACTTTCGTTCGTTTATAAAGGAACATTCGTTTTTGGACGAACTTTAAATATATATAATTATCTGAGTCATATCCTTTAATGGTAAATTATAAAGTTAGAATTGTTAATATCATGGAAAAAGTTGGGTGATTATTCTGAGTGAGAAATATAAATTACACGAAGACTTGAAAAATGATCGTCAGATTAATTTGGGAAATTTATCTCCTTTGCGTATAAAATTAATGAATGGATTCTTAACTTTTTCATGTGCGTTTTTCCGCCCGAGAAACGATATTAAGAAAGAAAAAAAGAAATTTGTTAGTTATGACGGTAAAAAAATTACCGCTACCATTTATGAGCCAAAAAATATCACTCAAAATGCCCCTTGCCTTATTTATTATCATGGTGGTGGCTTCTTTTTGCATGAAACAAACGCTCATCATAGAAATGCTTGCTATTATGCAAGAAATGCAAATTGCAAAATTATTTTCGTACATTATCGTACTGCTCCAGAATATCCATTTCCCATGCCTGCAGAAGATGCCTACAGTGCTTTACTATGGTTTTATGAATATGCAGACGAATTAGGGATTAACACAGATAAAATCGCTGTTGGTGGTGACAGTGCAGGTGGTGCTTTAGCAGCTGCAGTTACCCTAATGGCAAGAGACCGAAAGGGTCCAGCAATTTGCTTTCAAATGCTCATTTACCCTGTAACTGATTACACACAAACCAGTCTCAATAAAAGAATTTTTCGATGCCCCTGGTTGGAATGCAGAAAATACAAAACAAATGTGGGAAATATACCTTAAAGACGGTGATAAAGGTATGTTATCATACGCTTCACCAAAGAGTACAATATCATTTTCAAATCTTCCACCTGCATTTATCGAAACACAAGAATTTGATTGCCTGCGAGATGACGGCAATAACTATGCCCATAAACTTCAAAAAAACAACATTGAAGTTACCTTAAAACAACTAAAAGGAAGCGTTCATGGATTTGATTTAAATGGAAATATAAATCTAACCAAACAAGCACTATTGGAACGTGTAAATATACTAAAAATACATTTCAATTATTGATTAAGAAAGCTAATTATTTCTATTCTTCAAATACTAATACGATTTCAACCTCTTAAATTAACTCCATAAATAAAAAAAATATATAAATGATTTCTAATTTATTAAATTGGTGCTGATTAGGATACATCATTGTTCATTAATGAACCAAGTAAGATAACAAAAAATACATCCACCCAATATTTTATTCATTAATTTGCTTAGTATTATTTCTTATTTTTTTTTAAAAGTAACTTTGAAATTTGATATTAATTAATTTTAATCCAATTGCTCTGTTTAACTTGCGAATATAAATGATGACCGTAAAATATAAATACTCTTGTTCGTATATAAAAGAACATTCGTCTATGGGCGAACATTAATATTTTGGAGGAGAGATTTATGGCAGAAAAAGTGGATATGTTTTGTTACCAATGTTCTCAAACTGCATTTGAGACCGGATGTACTGTTAAAGGAGTTTGTGGTAAAGAAGCTACAGTTGCAAGACTTCAAGATAATTTATTATTCTCAATGAAAGGAATATCAGCCTATGTATACCATGCGCGTGAATTAGGATACACAGATCCTGAAGTGGATGCGTTCTTAGAAAGAGGACTCTATTCTACACTTACCAATGTCAACTTCGATGCCGGGGAATTTGTTAAGCTTGCAACAGAATCTGGAATGATGAACATCAAGGCCATGCAGTTGTTAAAGAAAGCACACATCGAAACCTATGGAGAACCTACACCAATAGAAGTTAAAGTTGGTTCAATAAAAGGTAAGGGTATTATTGCAACGGGACACAGCATGAAGGCCCTTGAAGAATTATTAAAACAGACAGAAGGAACTGGAATTAATGTATACACTCATTCAGAACTTTTACCTGCACATGGATACCCTGAACTCAGAAAATACAAACATCTAGTTGGACAGATAGGTGGACCATGGTTTGACCAGAAGAAAACCTTCTCAAAGTATCCTGCTGCAATAGTTGGAACCTCAAACTGTGTACTCATACCTAATGATGATTATAAAGAAAGGTTGTTTACAGTAGGAGTTGCTCAGCTACCTGGAGTTAAACATATAGAAGATTATGATTTCTCACAAGTAATTGAAACAGCAAAATCACTTCCAGATCTAGAAGAAGAACCAAGGGAAACCGTACTAACAACAGGATTCGGAGCTTCAACAATACTTTCACTAGCAGGTAAGATCAAAGAACTGGTAGAATCAGGAAAAATTAAACACTTCTTTGTTGTGGGAGGTTGTGATTCTCCAAAACCCCAGGCAACTTACTACACAGAATTTGTTAAAAATCTACCAGAAGACACCATAGTACTAACACTTGCATGTGGAAAGTATAGGTTCAACGATATGGATCTAGGAGACATTGAGGGAGTGCCTAGATTAATAGATCTTGGACAGTGTAACGATGCAATAGTTGGAATAGATGTTGTAGTTGCCTTATCCGATCTATTTGGAATGGAAATCAACGAATTACCATTAACATTTGTATTAAGCTGGATGGAACAAAAAGCAGCTGCTATACTCTGGAGTTTACTAGCCCTCGATATTAAAAACATGTATTTAGGACCTATTATCCCTGGATGGGTTAATGAGGATATATTAAATGTTTTAGTCGAAAATTATGGTTTAACTCCAATTGGTGACCCTAAAGAAGACATAAAAAAGATGTTAGGTTAAAATTTATAACCTTCCATTTTTATATTTTCAAAGGTTCACAAATTATCCTATTATTATTCATACTCTCTTTATAAGCATATTCAATGCTAAAAGTGCAACCCAGCACAGTGATAAAAATGCACATGCCCATTCTAAACCCGGAACTGGTGTTGTTGGATTGAAAACTGCAAGTAAATTCTTGTTTGATGCCACCACATATTGAAAAGTAATATCAACTAAAACTGCCAATATACCGAAATACGCCACACCCCTAATAAACTTTGGATTTTCAAACAATGCAAGGCTTATTACAATAATTATTAAAAATAACGAGCTAAAAACTGCTGTAGCAGCTTGAACATGGTGAATAATCTGTGTTTCTGGATATATTCCAACCATTATAAGGGATACAGATGCAAAAATTCCAATAACCATCCCTAATATGAGAAGTAATTTACTCAATGTTTTTTGAGGATTCCATACATATAACCCTACAAAGAATGGTATCAATATTATTCCCGAGATTATACAACCCCAGTTAAAGAAAAAAGCACCCAATGGATTTAGATTAATATTTCCTAAATTACTAAGCCAGTCGTATAATGGATTGTAGTGTGTTGGATACAAAGCAACAGAGGTTAAAATGAAAATTGTAAATATTATGAATGCTGTAAGTCCCAAAATAGAACTCATAGAATAATTATGAAATTTTAGTTGCATTATACGATTCAACCATTTTTTAAATTATATTAAACATCAATATTGAGATTATTAGAAATAATAATGTTCTACTGGTTTATTAATATTTGTTTTTAAAGTTTAATTAACCCCTCTGGTATGATAAAACTCCTAAATTGATCAATGGGAAATAACTGTACAAATCCAAATATTATCCATAAAATTCAGTATTTTACATAATCAGATCTTTGTATTCTTGCTTCTTCTAATAATTTTGAGATACAATCTGATTTAGCTTTAGCATATTCATTAATATTGTCCCATTCCTTTTTTGCAAGGGATTTTTTGACATTTTCATATTCTTTTTTTTTTTTTGCTTTATAGATTATTCCTTAGATAATTTCGAAATAATAGTTGATCTATCCAGAAATCTGAATTAATTTTAACCATGTGGATATGAAACTTGTCTTTATGGTTTCCTTTATCAATATCATGGTTGTGAAAACCAATTATCTTTTTATAGATGAGATTATGAATTAGAATCTAATTAAGTAATGTAAAACGTTATTTTTAGATCAATAATTTTGATTTAATAAATTTTTTATATTTCTGATTCTATTCTTTAAATGTTTAAATGAATTATGCTCTATTCTATAATGGTCCATATGGAAAATAATTGCCATTAAGCGATTTTTAAGATTGAATTTGGTTAATTTTTGAGTTTTTTTCTTATTTTATTAAAGTTTAACCCTCTTTTTAGAGATAACTTATTTATTGATCCAAATACAAAAGTGGGTTTATATAAACCTTACAAAAAAAGGATATAATAAATCTCGAATTAAGTTTTAATATACTGGTGATAACCAATGATTAGTGTTAAAAATGTTTCTAAGACTTTTAAAATGGAAGATGGTGGAGAGATCAAGGCTTTAGATGATATATCTCTTGAAGCAAGTAAACNNGGAGAAATTATTGTTGATGATGTAGATGTTAAATTTGATTCAAATCCATACTACTTTAGAAAACTGAGAGAAGCAACAGCAATACACCTGCAGAGATCCTTTGGACTCTGGTCGGAAACTGCACTACAAAATGTTGTAAGAAAATTAAATGGTGCAAAATATGGTGATGAAGGATTAACAGATTTTAATTTTGCATATGGTGAGTTTGAAGAAGAAGCCAGGGAAATATTGAAGGTTGTAGGACTTGAAGAAAAGGCCGACCATTTTGCTCCGGTGTTAAGCGGTGGAGAAAAGCAGAGACTAATAATGGCAAGACAACTCGCTAAAAAGCCTAAAGTATTACTTTTAGACGAACCAGCAACCATGTCCTGCCCAAAAACTAAACAAGATATTTTGAATGCCATAAAAAATATCAACAAGGAGCTTGGTGTTACAGTTATCGTGGTATCACACCTGCCTGAAGTACACCTATACCTTTCAGACAGACTTGTACTAATGGAAAATGGTAAGGTAGTGGATGAAGGTACTCCAAAAAATATTATTCCTAAATTTATAACTGATATGGATGCACCAGAACCTCCAAGACTATCTGGAGGAATAGGGGAATCTGTTATAAAGGTAACAAATATCAATAAAAAATTTGTGCTCCTTAAGGGTGGAAATGTCCTTAAAATTGAGGATATAAACTTTGATGTTAAAAAAGGGGAAATAATCTCTTTAATTGGCCAAAGTGGTGCTGGTAAAACAGTTTTATTACGTATGATGGCTGGATTAGAAAGGCCAGATAGTGGTGATGTTCTATTCAAACTAAATGATGACTGGGTAGACATGCAAGAGCCAGGTATTGTCAGAATGAAGGTGAGACGTAAATTAGGATTCATGCATCAGGAATTTGCACTTGTACACCATGCAACTATAAAGGATCAAATTGCAGGTAGGCTGGGTGTGAAGGGAGAAAATGTAATTTCAAATGCTAAGAAGATTGCTGAAGAATTAGATATCAGTGAACAAGTATTAGATCTACTTTATCAACTTACAGATCTGCCTGAAACCGAAGCTAAAGTAAAGCTTGAGAAGGTTGGTTTAACTTCAGATATACTGGGAGAATTATTCCCTAGCTTCCCAGATACCGAGGTTAAAAAGTATGCAGAACCTGTTTTTAAAGCACTTGACCTTCCATTAGAAATCTTAGAAAGGCGTTCCTATGAATTATCAGGAGGACAAAAGGTAAGAGCTACACTGGCACTTATTTTAACATCAAAACCAGAAGTTTTAATATTAGATGAACCATTTGGAGATCTCGATCCAATTACACTGAGAATTGTTTCAAATTCTTTAAAACGTATAAATAAAGAATTTGATACCACTATCCTAATGGTAAGTCATCATGTAGACTTTATTGAAGAGGTTTCCACAAGGGCAATATTGATGGAAGAAGGAGAACTTGTAATGGATGGAAATCCACACAAACTATCTGAAGAATTCATTAAAAGATGCAAAGCAGATTATCTTTTAGGATTTGAAGAGTTAAGACAACAACTTGCAGGGGACTGATCAATTAAATAGATTAAGGTATCAATGGTGGTTACTCACATCAAACACGTCTTTATAATTAAATACTAGAAAATAGAGTTATTACAGATTTTTATGGGGATGATACTTTTTTATCCCCCAAATTTTTTTATTAAAATAGCATAAAATTCTTGTTTAAAATTTATTAGATAAAAGCAATGCATTATATTCATAGTTATGTTTAATTGTAACTAATATTCCAACAGCTTTTTTATTATTAAACGGATGAACAAGTTTTAAAATCTCTTCACGTTCAATAAAATATTTGTTTACTCCATTCTCCAGATAATCATATAACCCTTCATTTAATTCATTATTTATAAAATTTTTTTAATTAAAGATAAAATAAGACAACAATATAAATCAAAGTATTTTGGAAATATTCCCTTAATTAGATCCTATTTTTATTCACGAATTCTATTTTTCCTCAATTTTTTTTGTTTAATCATTATACGATTAAAAATTCCATTACCCCTTAAACGTTTTAGTTTTAGCTTATGGGCTCTAATCTTAATGGCAGTTTCGGTTCTTCCAAGAAACTTTACCATCTTCTCCATATCTTCTCGCGAATAATTTTTGATAAGATATTGAATTTCATCCTTTGTCCATCGTTTCCAATGTTTTACCAATTTTGCTCACCAAACTTATAAAAATTTAATATCCCATATTATAATTTAATAATATTTAAACAATCGTAATCTTATTTAATATTTAAACTTTATTGGTCATTTTTTGTTATATAGTATTACTAAACAGTGTTTAAAGACAAACAATCATTTCTCAGGGATTAAATAGTTTTAATTAATTAATTTTATAAAAAAAGTTAAATCTATCATTATAAGAATCTATCTATAGTATTATAAGACGTCCCTTAGATTTGTTCCCATTTATAATTTAGTTGCATAAATCTTATCAAAAACATTTAAGATAAATGTTTTAAAATATGTTTACTATACGAGAATAGATAAATTATTTGAACATTATCAAAATTATTTTATGCAATGAATATTCATATAAAAGTGTTTGAGTCTCTAAAAATCAAAAAAAGATAAAAATCCATAAAATAAACTTTTTTTTATCGAGAGTAAATTTTGATCATAAAAAATTTTTATAGTGTAAATCACTCGAGGTTGACTAAACAGCTAGACCATGGCCCAATTAGATTAAAAAACTCTTTATACATCTCATCAATATTATGAGTTGAATTTATAGTTTGATGGCTATTTGATAGGTTAATTTACATTATTTAAGGATTTATTTAATTAGGATAAATATTAATCCTAAAAAATTTATATAATATTTATATTTCAACATGGAGGGATGGATTTTGTTCGAGAGGATAATGATTCCAACTGATGGTTCAAAATTTGCAGCAAGATCAAAAGATGTTGCACTTGAAATAGCAAAGAGATTTAATTCAACTGTAGTAGCAGTTCATATAATAGACGATAAACTTATTTACCCATTTGAAGTTCTTGAAGAAGAAGGAAAATCCCTTCTGAATAATGTTAGAGAAGATTCTGAAAAAATGGATTTAACTGTTGAAGAGGTTTTAATTGTAGGAAGTCCCATCCATGACATGGAAAAGATCGTTAAAAAAACAAACTCTGATCTTGTTGTGATTGGAACTCATGGAAAAACTGGTCTAGAGAAGCTTATCATGGGAAGTGTTGCCGAAAGTGCACTAAAAACAGTTAAAGTACCGGTATTACTGGTAAAATAGAGTTTTATACTGAATATGGTTAAACTTCAATTTTTTGTTTTACCAGATTAAGAAATTACTATTCATTAAAAAAAAATTTTAGGAAGTGTAAAAAATGGAAATAATAACAATGGTTAAGGGAAAAATACCTGAATCATCATTAAATGATTTTAAAGCTGATTATGCATCGATGAAAGAAGATCCATTACCTGAAGGATTAATTGCTTCTTACTTACTTAAAGATATGGTAGAACCTGATGTATACACAGTTGAAACTGTATGGGCAGATCCTGAAACATTAAAAAAGTTAATGGATAATGATGAAACAACAGCAGATGTTAAACTGTTTGAAAAATTTAATATAGACCCAAATGTAGCAATACACGAAGTAAGAGATACATATCCACAATACGATGAATAAAACGTTTCAATACAAGTAAATACTTTATTTAAACCCAATATGGGAATTTTCAATTATTTTTTTTGATTTATATGAGACTATGGAGTTTACATCCTAAATATTTAGATTCAAAGGGACTGGTAGCACTTTGGAGAGAAGCTTTACTAGCAAAAGCAGTTCTTAATGGAGAAACAAAGGGCTATAAAAATCACCCTCAACTCATAAGATTTAAAATAAATAAAAATCCTAAGGCTCTGATAAACACATACCTACTACATATCTACCATGAGTCAATTTCAAGGGGTTATAAATTTAACAGGAATAAAATAGGCTCCGAATTTACACAATCAAAGATCAAAGTTACACAAGGCCAAATTGAATACGAACTTGAACATCTTATATTAAAACTCGAAATAAGAGACCCCTCACGATACATTGAATTGATAAATATTAAAGAACTAGAACCAAACCCAATTTTCATAGTTGTAGATGGTGGTATAGAACCTTGGGAGATTATTTAACACATTTACAAGTTCTATTAATCTACTATAAATATTTTTAAACACTAAATAATAAAATTCTTATCATAGTAAAACAAATTTCTATGTACATTCTAGTAAAATATTAAGAGGTGCCCTAATGAAGAAATATAAATGCAAGGTTTGTGGTTATATTTATGATCCCGAGGTGGGTGAATCTAGAAGTGATATAGCACCGGGAACACCATTTGAAGATTTGAAAAATAATTGGCGTTGCCCCCAGTGCGGTGCAGGAATAAACAGATTTATTCCTAAATAGGTTGATAAGAAATTAAAAATCATAAAAATTTATATTCAATAAATATCAATACTTAAAGGTATAAAAAAAAAATTTGAGGCGATGTAACATGAAGAAATTTATATGCACAGCTTGTGGATACATATACGACCCTGAAGCAGGAGACCCGGATGCAGGGGTATCTCCAGGAACAGCCTTTGAAGATTTACCCGATGATTGGGTTTGTCCTTTATGTGGGGTTGGAAAAGAGTTATTTGAAGAAACAGATTAAAAATTGAAATAGATTTCTTTTATTTATTTTTTTAATTAATATAAATAGATCTTAGGAGGAAGAATAATGGATGAAAAAATGGTTGATGCATTAAACAGTCAGTTGAATGCGGAGTTGTATTCTTCATACTTGTATCTATCAATGGGATCCTATTTTGAATCAGAGGATATGAGTGGTTTTGCTAATTGGATGAGAGTTCAAGCTCAAGAAGAACTCATGCATGCAATGAAAATATATGATTATATATTACAACGAGGAGACAGGGCAATACTCATAAGGATAGATTCACCACCTACTGAATGGGAATCTGCATTAAAAGCTTTTGAACATGTTTATTCACATGAACAAAAAGTTACTGGTCTAATAAATCAGCTTGTTAATTTAGCAATTTCACTCGGAGACCATGCAACTAACAACTTTTTGCAGTGGTTCGTTGCTGAACAAGTTGAAGAAGAAGAATCATCTAGTGGTGTGCTTAAGAAAGTTAAAATGGCTAAAGGTTCATTAAGTGGAATGTTAATGTTGGATAATGAACTTGCTCAGAGGATTTTCACTCCACCAGCAACAAAGGAATGAATTTCAAATTATTCTTTAATTAATTTATTTTTTTTTATTTATTTAATTAAAACAGATTCGAACTGTCTTTTAACAGATTTGTAACCCTAACTATCATTTTTTCGAAATTTTTAAATAAAAATAACTACATAAATATAAATTAATTATATTTAAAAAAAGTGTTGTAGTATAGTTTCCAAAAATGGAGGGTACTTTATGGGCGAAAAGGTTTACATCGTTAAAAAGATGAAAAAAGAAGGAAGAGGAATGCCTTTAATTGGGGATGAATTCCCAAAGATGAAGGTTCAAACCACACAAGGAATGATGAAACTTCCAAAAGCATTTAAAGGTAAATGGTTTGTTCTTTTCAGCCATCCGGCTGACTTTACACCAGTATGTACAACAGAATTTGTTGCTTTTCAGAACAGATACCAGAGATTTAAGGATCTAAACTGTGAATTAATAGGTTTAAGTGTTGACCAAGTTTTCTCACATCTTAAATGGATTGAATGGATAAAAGAGAATCTATGTGTTGATATAGAATTCCCAGTAATAGCAGACACTGGTGATGTGGCAAATACTTTAGGTCTGATTCACCCGGCAAAAGCTACCAATACAGTAAGAGCAGTATTTATAATCGATCCAAAAGGAATTATAAGGGCCATATTATATTACCCACAAGAACTTGGACGTAACATGGAAGAAATCCTAAGAATGGTAGAAGGATTCAACCAGATAGAAGAAAAACAAGTTGCAATACCAGCAAATTGGCCTGAAAATGAACTTATAGGCAAAGGACTTATAATTCCACCTCCAGCAGATGTAGAAAGTATAAAAAAACGTAAAGATAAATATAAATGTTTTGACTGGTGGCTTTGCTACAGAAACTACTATAAATGGTAATTTTAGGATTCAAACAGGATCATATATAAATTCAGATTTAGGGAGGAAAAAGTAAATGGATAAAAAATATTATAAACTACCAGATCTTCCTTATGGATATAAGGATCTTGAGCCATACATATCTGAGGAACAACTGAAATTACATCATGACAAACACCATCAAACATATGTTGATGGTGCAAACGCATTATTAAAAAAATTTGATGCAAGGAATGGTGAAGACTTTGATGTTAAGGCTGTTTCAAAGGAATTAACATTTCATGTAGGTGGATTTGTGCTCCATAATTATTTCTGGACTAATATGGGACCTGCAGACACATGTGGAGGAGAGCCCACAGGAACAATAGCAGAATATATAAAAAAGGATTTCGGTTCTTTTGAAAGATTTAAAAAAGAATTTACACAAGCAGCTGCAGGAGTAGAAGGATCTGGTTGGGCAGTACTAACATTATGTAGAAAAACAGATAGAATATTCATTATGCAAATAGAAAAGCATAATGTAAACGTGATACCTGGATTCAGAATAATGATGGTATTAGATATGTGGGAGCATGCATACTATCTCGATTACAAGAATAAACGACCAGATTATATCGAAGCATTCTGGAAACTAGTAAATTGGGATGAAGTAAACCATAAAACAGAGATATGGTTGAAATCTCCGCTGTAATCCTTTTTCATCTTCTAATTTTTTTTAAATATAAAATAAAATTAACTTAATTAGAAATATACCATATTAGGGTCTTTTTGTAACTCTAAAACGTCTTTTAGCAGCACCACATGATGGACAGAACCATTTTTCAGGTAGATTTTCAAAATCAGTCCCTGGAGCTGTATTATTTCTTGGTTCGCCCCTTTCAGGATCGTACATATATCCACATATTCCACATCTGTATTTATCCATAAACAAATACCTCCATGAAAAACTTCACTACAATACTAATTTATATTATTGAAAAATCGGAGCTAATCAAATCCTAGATTTATATATGTATTTTTATTCATAAGAAATTAACTAACTTGTTCCATGCCAACAATATTATAGATACATTCCAAATCTTATGAGCCTAAAGACCTGATCTGCTAGTTTATTAATAGGTATTATTCAAAATAGAAATTTTTAATTATAAATATCAACATAGATTGTTATAAGGTGTAACAGGTTGAGAGTAATTTTTTAATATTTAAAATATATTTTAAATGGACGACACAAATGTGAGATCCTTTAAGGTAGGTGGAGTATTTATGAACGGTACAAATGAATGGGATACAGTTGAAACAATATTGAATAATGTATTAAATGGAGAAGATGCAGAAAAACTAGTATATGCATTGAAAACCTCTATGGAACACGATTTTAATAAAATTTTAAATGAATTTGCAAAAAAGATAAATGAACCAGTTGAAATTCTGCTAGTTGGAAATGATCCTAAATTTATGAGAGAATTATTACAACATTTGGAAAATCAAACCTTGTTAGTAGTATACGCTTTACAGGAGCTGTGGAAGAAGCCAGAAAAATGATATTCCAACAAGGTGTATTTAGTGAATTTCCTATAGCAAATATTATAATATTTGATTTTCCTACTTTAGAAGAAAAGGGTGGATTGGAAATTTTAGCAGATATTATGGAAAAAAAGAGTATAATAAAAGATGTACCTGTAATTATTTTAAATGATGATTTTGAAAAAGTGAAACATCTTGAGAAATATCATCCTGATCTATTCATAACAAAACCAAATAATTCCAAAGAATATAAAAATGTTGTTAATTCAATAAAAGAATTCTGGTTTACTTATACAACCACTAAATAATATAATACAAAATGTTTCAAATTACTAGGCATCATCAAGAATGACGGATTATGTTATAAAAATAAAGATTAAATAATAAAAAGCTTAATAACATCAATTGATGGTTAAATGGCGAACCTAATTGTTAATATACTCTATGTAATTTTATTCATATTTATCATGGTCTTTATAGATTTTAAATATTTTAGATATGAATTTTGGAAACGTTTGATAGCAAATTTTTTAATTGTTTTATTAGCTATAACCTTCTATTATCTGTTTTTAATTAATTTATAAAAAAAAAGATGGTCTAAAAATGGTTTAAATACTCCAAATAAAAAAATTTATTTTTTTTTATTTAATTTAATCCTAAAAGATTTGATTTATTATCTTTATGGTGGATTATCATGTTTATTATAAACCCCGATTTCAATCTTTCGAAATAAAATTAAATTTATCATTTAAACGCATTTGATATACACTATTTATTGGTTCAAATATGGTTTTTTTATTAAGCCTTGGATGCTATAGTAATCTTTAACTAGATTTATTATTAAATTAAAATTTGATTCATTCTTTTAAGTTTATGATTTTAGTAAGGGAGGATACAATGATCTGGAATAAAGAGGCAGAATGTATGTCTGCAGAAGAAACAAAAGAACTGCAGCTTCAACGATTACAGTCTGTTGTAAAACGGGCCTATGAGCTAGTTCCATATTACAATAAACGTTTTAACGATTTGAAAATTGAACCTGAAGACATTGAGACACTAGAAGATATTGAAAAACTTCCATTTACAAGTAAAACAGATCTAAGAGATGCATATCCCTTTGGTATGTTTGCAGTTCCAACTGATGAAATAGTTGAAGTCCATACAACGTCCGGTACAACTGGAAAACCAACAGTTTCAGGTTACACAGTAGAAGATCTGGATATATGGGGTGAAGTAATGGCAAGAGCCCTGACAATGACTGGTGTTCGTAAAGAAGATAAAATACAAAACAGTTATGGTTATGGTCTTTTTACAGGGGGAATGGGAGTTCATTATGGTGGTCAAAAAATAGGAGCAACAGTTATACCAATCTCTGCAGGAAACACCATGAGACAGCTTGAAATTATGCAAGACTTTGAAACAACTGTACTGACATGTACACCTTCCTATGGATTGTACCTGGCAGAGGTAGCTGAAAATGAGGGTATAGACACATCAAAACTCAAACTCAAGGCCGGATGTTTTGGAGCTGAAATGTGGACCGAAGAAATGAGGGAAAAACTTGAAAAAAGACTCAATATCTCTGCCCAAAATATTTATGGTTTAACTGAAATTATGGGCCCCGGTGTCGCAATGGAATGTCCAGTTAAAAAAGGACTTCACATATTCGAAGACCATTTCTATCCCGAAATAATAGATCCACAGACACTAAAACAGCTGCCAGATGGTGAAAACGGTGAACTGGTATTAACAACACTTACAAGAGATGGAATGCCCGTTATCAGATTCCGTACAAGGGATATAACCGCATTAAATAGGGGTATATGTGAATGTGGTAGGACACAGGTTAAAATGGATCGTATAACTGGTCGAAGCGATGATATGCTTAAAGTAAGGGGAGTTATTGTCTTCCCATCCCAAATTGAGAAGGCACTTCTTAAAATAGAAGGATTAGAACCACAGTACCAGATCATTGTTACAAGACCACATCACATGGATGAAATAGAAGTGATGGTTGAAACATCACCCGCACTCTTTTCAGACGAAGTTAAACACGTGGAAGAGATAAAAAAGAATATCGAAAGTAAGATTCACAATGAAATTGGATTACGTGTTAACATATCGCTTGTAGAACCTAAAAGTCTCCCAAGAAGTGAAGGTAAGGCGGTTAGGGTTATTGATAAACGAAATATCTGAATAATGATTTAACCATAAAGTTAGAATTTTTAAATTCATGGTTTTTCTAAAAATTTTGAGGGATAAAATGAAGTTAAAACAAATATCTGTGTTTCTAGAAAATAGAAAAGGACGATTATGGAAGGCTTTAAATATACTTTCATTTGCGAAAATTAATATTAGAGCCCTTTCAATTGCCGATACATCTGAATTTGGTATTTTAAGAATAATTGTGCCTGAACCAGAAAGAGCTAAAAATATACTCGAAGAATCAAACTTCGTTGTTAAGGTCAATGATGTTATAGCTGTCAGTATTCCAGATGAACCTGGTGGATTAGATAGTGTACTTGAAGCATTAAATAAATTAGATATTAATGTTGAATATCTGTACGCATTTGTTGAAAAAAAGGGTAAAAATGCAATTGTTGTGATACGTACAGAAGATATTGATGCGGGTATAAATGCATTGGAAAAGGGTGGAGTAACTGTACTTAAATCTGAAGAGGTATACAGTTTATAATCCATTTTATAAAATATTTTTCTTTTTATATCTGTTCTAAATACTTCTTTTTTATATGTTCAAATTCTTCAGAAGTTATAGCACCCATATCCAAAAGTTCTTTGCTTTTTTTTATTTTCTCAACAGGATCGTTATACGTAGTTCCGGTTTCAGGAGCTTCACTGGATATTAATCCACTTTCCTTGTTTGATTTTCCTTTAGTTTCATATTTTTTATTAGTATTCAATAGGCCTTTAGGAACTTTAATTTCGGGTGTAATCGCCTGGGATTTTGTCTTTTCTTCTGTTTCTTTTGGAAGATCCGATGGTGTGTTTTCTTTATCAAAGTTTTTACCACAAACAACACAGAACTTGGCAGTTTTAAGATTTTTACCGTTACATGCTGGACAGACTTTTTTTGAATCATTTTTAGATATTAAATCCTGTTCAAGAACATTTAATGGTATAATGGGTTTTGTATTTGCCTCATTTTTGGTTTCTGGGGTTTTGTCAATGGATTCTGTTTCATTTTTAGATTCTGAAAATTTAGCATCGTTTCCTTTATACTCGGTTGGTTGGAGTTTGGGTTTGACCTTTATTGGTTCAAATTCTATGGGTTGATCCAGTTTTTTTCCACATCCAACACAGAACTTTGCATTAGTAGTGTTTTCAGCACCACATGATGGACATTTAATATTTAAATTTTTATCTAGCTTACTTCCACAGTTAACACAGAAGATAGCTTTTCCTGGATTTTTAGTTTTACATTGGGGGCAGATAATATAATGTTCAGGTTTATTCTGATTATCTTCAATGTTAATCCCCCTTCTCTTAGCATCAAGCATTCGTTTAATCTCTTCGTTAGAAACCACTTTACCACCCTAACTTTAGTTAATAAATGATCGTTTATTCAATTATAATCTTTATCATTTGGATATGAAGTTATGGAACTGATTTAGTGTGCCCCATTCCCCATTAATAACACTTTCTTTAACAAATTCCCCTGCCATTTTAATAGATTGTAATAAATTAATACCCTGTGCCAGTCCGGCTGTTATAGCTGCAGAATATGAACAACCTGTTCCATGGGTGTTTAAACTCTCAATAAGTTCGCCCTTAATAATTTTTATTGTACCATTGAACAGTACATTTTCACCATTTAGGTGTCCGCCTGTAACAATAACATCACAAATTTTTCCAATTTCAATTGCTGCATCTATGGCATCTTCAACACAATCTATTTTAATACCCGAAAGCTGTTCAGCCTCATTAATGTTGGGTGTTGCAAGCACGGCATTAGGTAACAGATACTTTTTTACCGATTCAGTGTAACCCTCAACCGACAGAATTGAACCACATCCTGCCACCATAACTGGATCAACCACAAGATTAAGATCATGCTCAACAATCTTCTCTGATACAACCTTAACATTTTCAGATGAGTATAACATTCCTGTTTTAGCAAATTTGATAGGAATATCTTCCAGGACTGTTTCTATTTGTTTTTGAATAAAATCTGTTGAAACAGGTTCAATATCTTCAACTCTCCTGGAATTCTGAGCGGTCAGTACAGTTACAACTGCTGTACCATATACTCCTAACGCATGGAATGTTTTAATATCATTTAAAATTCCTGCACCACCTGAAGGATCATAGCCTCCGATGGTCATTGCCATCATTATAATGTACTCCTTTTAATACGTAACCGTTCTTTACCATGATTGGAAGAGACTTCAAGTCCTGTGGATTTTAAAAAACTTCTAGTTGCGGTATCTGATCCATGGAGCATTATTTCACCTAAATCTTCTGCAGTGTTAACATCTAATGACATATAAAATGAGTCAAAAACAGCATACTGCCAATTTTGCAAAGTCGCTACTCTGATATGTTCAAAGAAACTGCATTCACCAAATTTCATTTCCATATCCGTAACTGGGCACAAAAGAGCATTGGTACCTCCACCTTTTGCTGGTGATATAACAATATCTGCTGTTTCACCCATTTTAATTATTTTATCAACATGTTCAACTTTCATGAGTGGAACATCTGAAGGTACTATAAGTACCTGATTAGACAGTTTAGAGCACCATTTGATGGCTTGCATTAAAGCACCGTTAAGGTCGGTTTTACCCTCCTCTTTTAATGAAACCACACCCATATCATCAACGTATCTAAGAACCTCTTCATCCGAACTTATTACTACAACTTCACTAACCTTCTGTTTTAAAACACCAATAACATCCTTTAACATAGATTTTAATAGATTTTCCCTTTCTAATGGTGTTAAAGTAGGTGAAAGCCTTGTTTTTGCATGTGTAAATCTGGACACGGGGATGATTGCAATTGTTTTCTTCATGTTTCAACCTTTAATTAATTGAAGATTTATTTAACAAATTTTATTAGATTCCTGTATTTGTTTTAACCCAATTTAAAAACCCATTTACAGAAACAGCGGAGTTTGAAGTTTGATTTTGGTNNTTACCAATATTACTTACAGTAACATTAAACCTTGATGCAAGGGCAGCTGAAGCTGCTGTAACTGTCTGTCTGTACTTTGTATAGGTTATGCTTTGATTTTGAACTTCTGCAACAGGTTCACCACTGTATATATAGAAATTCACTCCAGAGGTGAGTATGAAAATTTGTACCTGTGTATTGGTTGCATTGTTAAGATCATTCGGATTAGAACCTTCAATTACCTGTATAACTGCATTTGATGACGTTCCATTGACAGTTAAATTTACACCAGGTACAGCTCTTTGTGATGGTTGAATACAGTAAGCAGATATAATAGTCGAGGAATTTTTATTTATAGTATCATTCTGTGCAATTACAAGGTTTTGGGAACTGTTTGATATGAGTTTATCTCCAATTTGAACATTTATTGGTTCATTTCCATTATTAATAATATTGACATGGTGAGGTATGCTACCTGCTGGAGTCACCTGTGTTATAATTACATTTCCATCGGTATATGCTTGTGCTAATGATATTCCAGTTGACTGGGAGTAACTTAAGAAACTTGTTCCTGCTGCAAAGATTACAATTACAAATATTAAAAATACCAGTCTAATACTCATATAATACCTCCTAGTAGGTTTTAGCTATTAGTGTCCTGTGTTTTGAAGGTTTATCACAGTTGATACAAGTTGAATTTTCATTATCAGGTTCTTGAACTCCTAAAATAGCAACTTTAACCTTCTCTTCAATATCCTTTCCACAGTCCTCATCACCACACCAGTTGAATGTGATTATCCCATTTGCCTTAGCCATTTCCTCTTCTGCTTCTTCAATTGAATCAACACTTCTAATACTTTTTTCGAATGTTTTCCATGCCTTGTCTTTCATATTAAGACTTATTTCTCCAAGGGTTTCGAAGGTTGTTTCAGATATTGCAAGTGGATCATAGTCAATTATTTCCTTTTCTTGGGTATCCCTTCTGTATGTTACTAATTTTTTATTTTGAATATCTCTTGGCCCTATCTCAATTCTTAAAGGAACTCCTCTCATTTCCCATTCATAATATTTTTTACCAGCTCTTATATCCCTATCATCAAAGTAAACCCTTAGATTTGCTTCACTTTTTAATTTCTGTTCAAGATTCCTACAAAATTCCAGCACTTCTTCTCCACCTTTTTTGAAGATTATAGGAACTATTACAACTTGATATGGGGCAATATCTGGCGGCATACAGAGACCCGATTTGTCACCATGAATACCAATTACAGAAGCAATTACCCTGTCAGAAAGTCCGTAACAAGTTTGATAAACATATTCATGTTCACCTGTGGCTGTTTCGTAGGTAATGTCAAATGTTTTGGCAAATGTTTGTCCAAGATTATGTACTGTACCAATCTGTAGTGTCTTACCATCGGGCATAATTGTGTCAAATGCTACAGTGTAGAGGGCACCTGGAAACTTGTCCCACTCAGGACGTTTACTAACTGAATAAGGTATTCCTAACATGTCAAAGAATTTTTTATAGATCTTAACAGCATCTTTAACCTGTTGTTCTGTTTCTTCAGCTGTTGCATGGACTGTATGTGCTTCTTTAAATGTTGTTATTTCTCTAACTCTTATTAGCGGTCTTGTATGTTTAGTTTCATATCTAAATGTGTTGACCACTTGATAATATTTCATTGGAAGGTCGCTGTGATTTCTAACCCATAATGAAAACATTGGATACATGGCGGTTTCACTTGTAGGTCTTAATGCAAGTTTTTCATTAAGTTCTGTTAGTCCACCGTGTGTTACCCAGTAAACTTCTTCTTCAAATCCCTTAACATGTATTGCTTCTTTTGCAAGTTCATCTTCAGGTATTAAAAGTGGAAATAGAACTTCTTCATGATCCTCGTCTAATATTGCTTTCAATATGTTGAGGGTGTGTTTTCTTATTTTAAAACCCTGGGGAAGCCATACATGCATTCCCTTTATTGGATATCTAGTATCGATTATTTCTGCTTCTTCAAGGATATTATGGAACCATTCGCTGAATTCTGACATTTATTCACCCGTTATTTTAAGTAATTGTGACTGTTTCAATATTATAAAATCTTATTATAATCAGATTAACATCTAAAATCATTAAATTATTCAAGAGTATTAATTGAACTATTTTTCAAATTCATGACTGTAACTAAACGAAATATAATTTTTACACACCATTATTCTATTAATACTTTGATGTTTTTAACTTTTAATCTATATCTTTGAATATCTATTCTTTAAGAAAATATCATTTGCAAAATATTTAAAAGGATTTTAATATTAATAAATTTAATATCTACATGAATACTTATCATTTGCATTATTTAACATTACACTACATAACATCGTAGAGATGTAGATAATAGTAGAAAATGATCTGGTTTCTGATCATTTATAATAAAAAAAATTATATGATCCTCATAAAATTTGATGTTTAAAATGGAGTTATCGATAACATGGATGTGAGAAAGATTCAATTGCCGAGGGAAATTCACACAGGAGCTGGAGTAATTAATGAAACGGGTATTATATGCAAAAATTTAAGACTTGAAGGTAAAGTTTTGGTAGTAACAGGACCTAATACGCGTAAAATAGCTGGTGAAGCAGCTATTGATAGTTTGTTAGATGAAGGATTTGAGGTTCAAGATATTACCATTAACCATGCCTCGGGGGATTCAGTTTCAGAGGTTCAAGAATTGATAAGAAACTGTTCAATTGTTTTAGGTGTTGGAGGAGGTAAAGTTATTGATGTAGCTAAACTTGCATCAACTCGATCCGCTGTTAACTTCATTAGCGTACCAACAGCAGCATCTCATGATGGAATAGCATCACCAAGAGCTAGTATAAAGAATGAAGGCGGTAGTGTTTCATTAAAAGCTGAACCACCGATAGGAGTCATTGCCGATACCAAGATCATAAGCTCGGCACCATTTAGACTACTCGCTGCGGGATGTGGTGACATAGTATCAAACTACACAGCCATATTAGATTGGAAACTTGCCCACAGACTTTTAAATGAAGATTACAGTGATTCTGCTGCAGCTTTATCTATGATGACTGCAAAAATGACAATTAAATCTGCAGATGCAATTAAAGAAGGTTTAACCGAAAGTGCAGGGTTGGTTGTAAAAGCACTGATAAGTAGCGGTATGGCCATCAGTATTGCAGGTACAAGTAGACCAGCAAGTGGATCAGAACACAAATTCAGTCATGCACTCGACATTATTGCACCTAAACCAGCATTACACGGTGAACAATGTGGTGTAGGCACTATAATGATGATGTATTTACACGGTGGTGACTGGAAGTTCATAAGAGATACACTCAAAATTATAAAAGCACCAACAACCGCTAAAGAAATGGGTATAAAACCTGAATATATAATAGAAGCCCTTAAAATGGCCCATACAATTCGAAGTGAAAGATATACCATATTAAGTGATAGGGGACTTACTGAAGAAGCAGCCGAAAATTTAGCGTACAACACTGGTGTAATATAACTAGAATAGATTTCATATTTTTTTTTTTAAGAATTCAAAATTGGATATGGATCATAATATATCCAATTCATACCCACTATTTTTAATTAATGATTCATAATTTATATCTATTTATATAATCTGAACGATATACAAAATCTTAATGAAATATTTTATTAAATTTAATATAATTTCAATAATTTATCAATTAAAATAACAAATTTAAAACTTGGATGAAAACCCATTTATAAGGTGATAATAATGATAACGCTTATAGGCAAGAGTCTGGCAAATAAAGGACTAAAATTTATGCATTACGGGGCTTCATCAGAATGTGAATCCTGCAGATTTAAAAATACATGTATAGATACACTTGAAGTAGGAAGAATGTATATTATAAAGAATGTAAAAAGTGGAGAACAACCATGCCTCATTCATGAGGGAGGCAAAGTAAAGGTCGTAGAAGTTGAAAAAGCATATATAAGGGGATTGATTGATGCTAAAAAATCATTTGAAGGCTCAAAAATAGTTTTCAACCCTCCAGAATGTGATGAAAAATGTTCACTTAAGGATATATGTTTACCAGATGGTCTTTACAAGGAAGATAAGTGTAAAATCATTAGAAACATGGGAAAACCCAAAGAAAAATGTCCAAAAGGCCTTGATCTTAACATGGTACTTTTAAAATATTGATTATAAAACAAGTTTATTGGGGAAATTTTTTATGGAACTAAAAAAAAGAGTTGGATACGAAGCAGCTAAACTTGTTAATGATGGAGATGTAGTAGGGCTTGGAACTGGATCAACTACCCATTATTTCATTGAAAACCTGGGTATAAGGATTGAAAATGAAGATATAACCATATTAGGAGTTCCAACATCTTACCAATCATTTTTTCTTGGAAGAGATTCAGGTATACAAATAACCACATTAGAAGAACACGATGTTGACATTGCAGTAGATGGTGCAGATGAGGTTGATCCTAAACTGAATTTAATAAAAGGTGGGGGAGCAGCACACACACTCGAAAAGATAGTTGATGAATCAGCAAAAAGATTTGTAGTAATTGTTGATGGAAGTAAAATCGTATCCGAATTAGGAAGTTTTCCAGTACCTGTAGAAGTGATTCCTCAGGCAACCCGAACAGTAAAGAAACATCTAATTGACATGGGAGGATTACCCCAATTAAGAATGGCTGAAAGAAAGGATGGCCCTGTTGTTACAGATAATGGAAACTTTATCTATGATGTAAAATTTACCATAAAAAACCCTAAAAAACTGGAAATAGAACTCAATACAATACCGGGAGTGGTTGAAAATGGTATATTTTCTCAAATCGTTGATGAGGTCATTGTTGGAAGGGATAATGGTATTGAATTCCTTAAAAACTAATTGATATTGAATCTACCACTTAAATTTTAGAATGCTAATTTATTAGTTTAGCATTCACAATTCTTTAGTTTCTTCAATATATTTCTTTTATGAATCACCTGGTATCTAATTTAACTCCCAATATTTTTAACATCTCATTAACATCTGTTGTGGGTTGTTTACAACTCCCAGCAGTACAGATATATGCTGTTGCCATACCATCAACACTCTTTTTAAACCCTATTGACTCTGCAATTTTGTTCACATCACTAGGATTATCTTGATCCTTGAATATTATGACCTTATTTGGTATGTAATGGTTTTTTATAGTATTTAACATCTTTAGGGTATCGTGTGCTCCGGATTTTCCAACTATTACAATTTCAAAGGATGGTCCAACTTCGAAATCTACAGCTGTAATAAAGTAAGTGTGGCCTGTGGGTAATCTTTCAACATCCTCTGAAAAAGAAGTTTCCATCTTAACTGCCATTTTCTCAAGTTCTGGATCTTCTGTTAACCTTGCTATATGTATCAAATTTAATAATTCAACAGAGTTTCCTGCGGGTGTTGCGCTATCATAAATTTTTTTTTCACGTATAAGTATTTTTTCAGAATCTGATGCTGTGAAATAAAATCCATTGTTCTTATCATCCCAGAAATATTTTATTAAAGTCTTATTAAGGTTTATTGCAGCATTCAGGTATTTAATATCGAGACTTGCCATATACAATTCCAATAAACCCCATACCATAAATGAATAATCGTCTAAGTTACCTGCTATGCCTGTATCACCTTCACGATACCTGTGCTTAAGCCTGTTATCAATTAAAAGTTTTTGGAGAATAAAATCTGCTGCATTCTTTGATGTTTCTAAATATTTTTCATTATTAAATACCTGTGCAGCTTGAGATAATGCTGCAATCATCAATCCATTCCAATCAGTTAATACTTTATCATCTTTATGTGGACGTACACGTTTTTCACGTTCATTATAAAGCTTAATACGTATTGTTTCGATTTTATCTTCTATTTCAGATTTAGATAGTTCTAGTATTTCAGTAAGTTCATTGATGTCATGTTTTAAGTGTAGAATGTTGTTTATGGATTCTTGGGAGTAACCATCATTGAAATTTCCATCATCCTTAACATTAAAAACAAACGATATAAACTCTGCTTCATCGTGATCAAGAACTTCTTTTATTTCTTTGGCGGTCCATACATAGAATTTACCTTCAACCCCTTCACTGTCTGCATCTTCAGCAGAATAGAATGCACCTTCTGGTGAACTCATGTCTCTTAAAACATATTCAAATATTTCTTCTGCGATTTTTTTATAGTACAGTTTTCCAGTTGCCTGAAACGCATCAGTATAAATTATTGCAATTAATGCTTGGTCATAAAGCATCTTTTCAAAGTGTGGTACCAGCCAATTCTTATCTACCGAGTAACGGTGGAATCCAAACCCTATATGATCGTAGATACCACCCATTGCCATTGAGTCAAGGGTTTTGGTGACCATATATAATGCATGTTTATTTGCTGTACGTTTCCAATACCTTAGAAGGAACATTAAATTGTGGGGAGTGGGAAATTTTTGGAAATCTCCAAAACCACCATTTTCATCATCAAATACCTTTGAAAGTTCATCATAAGTAATATCAAGTATCTTTTCTCCAAGATATTTTCCTTTTCCTGTTTGTGAAACATCTAGGAGAGCATTGAATATCTGTTCACCAGAGTTCAGTGCTTCGGATCGGTTATCTTTCCAAATATCTTGAACATTCAATATAAGATCCTTCAAACCAATTACACCGAATCCACTTTCCTTTGGAAAATAGGTTCCAGCAAAAAATGGTTTTTTATCAGGGGTCATTATAATGGTTAATGGCCAACCTCCTGTCCCAGTCATTATCTGACATGCAGTCATGTATATACCATCAATATCAGGTCGTTCCTCTCGATCAACTTTAATTGGAATAAATACATGGTTTAAAAGAGTGGCAATTTCTGGATTTTCAAATGATTCATGGGCCATGACATGACACCAATGACATGTAGAATATCCAATTGATAAAAAGATAGGTTTGTCTTCTTGTTCAGCTTTCTTAAATGCTTCTTCACCCCAAGGATACCAATCTACAGGATTAGTAGCATGTTGTATTAAATAAGGACTTTTTTCGTCCTTTAAATGGTTGTATCTATTTTTAGAAGCACTTCCTTCTGGATTTTTCATGGTTTTCACCTAAATTCCATTAAAGAAATTAATCTATTATCTAGTACAAGATGTTATAATAATATATCGGGTTAATAGAATTTCATTTTATTGGTTGAAGATGCCCCATAAAATTATGATCAAAAAAAAAATATTTTATTCACTGTTTATAAATTGCTACTTAATCAATTACAAATGTACAACATTCGTTTCCCATTGCATAGCATTCTGTTTCAGTGGTTGTAATGTGTCGATTAAAATGTCTGGAAAAAATTGAATCTAAAACTCCTGAATCAAAAGAACAAGCAGGTTCTCCTATTTCAGGCAGATCTTTACATTCAAAACAATCATATACACAAATCGTTAGTGGATCCAGTTTTGTTACTTCTATCTGTCCCAATTGTTTATTTTCCCAAAATTTTGAAATGTTTTTAAGGAGAGTTTCTAGATCGTTACTTTTTAGCTCTTCATAAAACACATCGCCCACTCTTTTCCCGGCGTTGTGGAGTATTGGGTCAATATTAATTCCTTCGTTCCAAAATTCAGCCCTAAGAGATCGTAAAATTAGTCTGTAAAATTCAAATGGATCCTTGAGTTGTGGAAGTTTGGTGAAGTATTCATCTATATCGAATTTAGATTCCTTATCCCTAGATAATTCCCCTAAAAACTCAGCATTTATACAAAATATTTTCCTTCTAGCATCATTAGGATCCTTAGTGGATTTAATTAGTCCTTCATCAACTAGTTCTCTAAGATGTTGGGAAACTGTTGGTTTAGCCTTTCCAGTTAATTCTACTATTTCATTAAAGCTCATGTTATTATAGCATAAAGAATCGAGAATCTTTACTTTAACCTGTCCCTTTACAACATCTAATTTATTATGGGATGAAAATATTTTGTACTGTGGTGTTTTTTTGGTACCTAGTTTTTTTATTGCTTTCATGGGTTATCCTAATTAATGTTTATATCATATTATAAAAAAGTTCTGTTTATACCAAAACAATTATTTATTGGATTATTTATTAGATTGTATGATAATATACAATTTTTTTATAAAAAAAAATTATCATATGTGAAATGTTTTATCTGTCACAAAGGAGTTTGTTGCCCACACCAACATTCTCTCCTTCAACTTCCCTAATAATTATAACCATAGCCCCTACTGGAAGTCCCATTATCTCACTTGCAGATTCTGCATATGCTGCTACAAGTTTAGATTTTTGTTCTTTACTCATTTTAGGTCCATCTATTGTTATTACTGGCATATTTTATCCTCCATATTCTACTCGGCAATATTATTCAATTTTATCATATACATATTTAATTCTTTTTTAAATTTTTATCAGGGCTTACTTCCATTCAACATAAATTCAAGATTAATTACCCTAAAATACCATTATTTAAAACGAAAGCTTTATAGTTACCAAAGGTTAATATAATCTCGACTCAAAAATGAGGCTAAAAATATGAAAAAAAGAATGGATAGTAAAGGATTTATAGATAAGATGCTAGAGGATACGGCATGTACCATTGAAAGCATCAAAAACGACATAGAAAAATCAATTGTTGACTACACCTTTGTACCTGGCAAAGATATAATCGAGACAGACGATACCATAATTATCCGTATCGATCTTGCAGGAGTGAAAAAGGAAAATATCGACATAAACCTCACAGAAACTAAACTAAGGGTAAAGGCTGAGTTTGAAGACGAACACCTCGAAGATGTAATGGGTTATAACAGACGCCCAACATTAATTAGAAGAACAGTTAGGTTCCCTAAAAAAGTTTTTGCTGAAGAAGCTGATGCTAAATTTGAAAATGGACTTTTAACTGTAGAAGTACCAAAATTAGAGAAAAAAGAAAGCTTTAGTGTAAATATTAATTAAATTTACACTTCTTTTATATTTTTATTATTATCCGTTATTACTTTTCATTGTTGCCAGTTGCTCTTTTTGTTTTTTTAGTCCAAGTGCTAAAAATGCCATTACAATTGCAACACACCCAATTAAGAAGTAAGCTGATTGATATCCAAGTGCTTTTCCTCCCTGAGATGCTATTACAGCCCCTATAAGTGCTCCACCAACTAACTGTCCAACACTTGAATTGATGTTTATTAAAGCCTGTCCTGCAGCTCTCTTATTTGCTGGGCTTTCAGACAACATAATATATCGAAGAGGGGATCCTAAAACGCTGCTTAAGCCTAATCCGATAACCATACCTGATATAATAAATAGATAAAATGACTTTCCAAGAGCGCTTAACATGAAAAGACCAAGAAACAGTATCAATGTCCCGAAGAAAATTATCTTTTTTGAACCAAATTTATCTAGCAATCTCCCAATTAAAGGTGCACTTACTCCAAGGGTTATTACTAAAGGTATAACCATTAAACTGGCCTGAGATGTTGTAAGAGCAAGAATAGTAACAGCAAATGCAGGTAAAAATACTATGGCTGTCTGGTTAAGTCCTGTTCCAATAGATATACTAGATGCTATCTTCACTTCACGACTTTTAAGCAAGTTAACCTCTATAACAGGATCTTCTGCTCTTCTTTCAATTCTTACTAGAACTGGTAAAAGCAAGACAGCAGCTATCAGAAATGGCCAGGTATACACAGATGTTACACTGCCTACGAAGTTAGTTGTATTAATTTGATTAACTCCATATGCAAGTGAACTCACAAGCAATGCCAGAACAGCTGTCCCATACCAGTCAAATCTTGTAGTATTTTCTTTTTTGCTTTGTGGTAAAATTTTAAAGCCCAAAGCAATTACTATAGCAGCAATAGGTATGTTTATAATAAATAACCATTGCCAACCATAACTTAGGAGTAAACCTCCTAAAATTGGTCCCAAAAGACCTGAAAATCCCCAAACTGATCCTATTAATCCTAATGCCCCTCCCCTTTTCTCGGGTGGGAATGTGTCACCAATGAAAGCGCTGGCCACAGGGAAAATACCACCAGCACCAAAACCTTGTATTGCTCGACCAATTAACAAGGTCTCAAATGAAGATGAACTCACTGTAATGGTCGATCCTATTGCGAAAAGTAGAACATCTACAATATAAAGAGTCTTCCTACCATACTTATCTGATAATTTGGCCATTAATGGAGTACCTATCATGAAAAATAAGATGTATATCGTAAATATCCATGATACTAACCTTTCATTGATTCCAAATGCCATTTTGATAGCTGGAAGAGCAGGTCCTACAATTCCAATATCGAGGGCACCCATGAATACACCTACAAACAGCACAGCCAAAATTTTATTTCTATCAGAGTTATCCATAAATAATAATGGTATTTTAAGTTAAATAAGTTTAAGATTTAAACTAATAGATCCTTTAATTAATTTGTAGTCATGATATCCTGTAGATACAATTCTTAAAATTACATATTTTGTTAGAATATAGAAATGATTTTTTTTAACTTGGCCATTACCCTTAGTTATTACTGATAATCCCAATTTGTGCCTAAAAGTATTATTACAAATAAAATAGAAAGTATTATATATTGAAAAAAACAACTTTATAATATGAACAAATTAAAATTTAGTAATACTAAAAACCATATATTCGTAATAAAATTATTAATTTGAAAAAAATCAGCCATATAATACCTACGTGGAAGTAGGGATCCGTTCTATTAATCACCGGATCCCTACAGTAAATCAAGTTTATATTGGGTATCTAATTTCATTTCGCTCAAATGTATCAGATACCCCCTATATTAAATTATTATTTTTTAATATAAACAATTAATAAGATTTAACATTTTCAAATAGAATAATTAGTGAATCTTAAATGTAATAATTTTAAGTAATAAAAGAAGAAATTAGTAATACCAACTTAAGTATTTATATTATAAAATTTAAACTCATTAATGTAATTTTAAGACGTTAGAGCAATTCTAAGGAGGTATTACATTCTCCTCTAATAATCGCGGCATAGTATTACTATGTGTTATATTTATAAGCTTTAATCTCTCAATATGAATAAAAGGAGGATTTAAATGCATATACCGGATGGATTTATACCGTTGTGGCAGTGTCTTATTTATTGGATTATAGCAATAATATTCTTGATTATGGCTTTCAGATGGGGTCGTAAAAATCTTAATGAAAAAAATATACCTTTGATGGCTGTTTTAGCTGCAGGTATATTCGCTATTATGACAATTAACATTCCCATTCCATTTGGATCCAGTGGCCATATGGTTGGGGCTGCTATGGTAGCCATAATATTTATGAGTCCTTGGGCAGCAGTTATGATAATTGCTTTGGTACTAATAGTTGAAGGATTAGTATTTGGTGATGGTGGAATAACAACAATGGGTGCTAACCTGATTAATATGGGGGTATGTGGTGGTTTTGTTGGTTATTACACTTGGAAAGCACTTTACAAACCTTATAAGGGATCAGATGGAGTAGTGGCAGGATCTGGAATTTTAAGTAAATGGTGGTCTATTGGAGTAGCTTCATGGCTCGCCATATTTTTATCAGCCATCCTAGCAGCATTAGAACTAGGATGGGCGGGAACATTCCCACTGGGATTAGGTCTTCTGTTCATGGGTGGTTACCATGCAATGATAGGCATATTTGAAGCTATAATAACTGTAATTGTTATTTCATCACTTGAAAAAATAAGACCAGATTTATTGAGTTGGAATAAACTTAAAAGAGCAGAGGCAGACAATCCTAATTCTGATAACCCTGAGGTTCCATCAAAATGAATCGTAAAAATAGAAATTTATTAATTGGAGGAGTAATTGTAGCCCTAATATTGGGTGTTTTGTCACCATTTATAGCTTCTACCAATCCCGATGGACTCGAATCAAGTGCAGAACATCTAAACCCTAATGCTATGCAAAATCCTGGATACTGGCATGCACCATTTGAAAATTATAAAATACCATTTTTAGGTAACAGTCCATTAGCTGGAATTGTTGCATTGGTCATTGGTATTTTACTAGCTCTAGGTTTAGCATACATTTTAACAGAAATACTTAAAAGAAGAGGCAATACAGAAAACTAGAAAACTTTCTAGTTTTCATTTTAATAATTAATCAAATCATCGAGGGTAATTCTATTGAGTGCCGAAGGACAGTTGTATAGACTTGAAAGAGAATCCATGAAGGAAAGTATTCTCCATTCATTAGATGGTAGGGTTAAATTAATTGTTTTAATATTCATAATAATTTATGCAGTTTACACTACAAATATACTCATTTTAGCTTTAATTGAAATATACCTTATATTACTGATCCTATTATCACATCTATCGCTAAAAAGTTCATTTATTAAAATACTCTTAATAATCCCATTTGGAGGGTCTATAGCTATATTACAACCATTTGTACATTCGGGTACAATTATCTACTCTTTACCTTTAGGAATACATATTACTTCACAAGGACTCATATTTGGAGCATTGCTCATTTCAAGGCTTATAGTAACATTAACATGTATAGTACTTTTGTCCTCTTTAAGTCCTATGCAGGAAGTTGCAGAATCCTTCAGAAAATTAGGTTTGCCAAGGGACTTTTCAATGATATTTAGTCTTTTTATCAGATTTCTCTTCATGTTCTATGATGAACTTCAAAGAATAAGGAATGCTCAGATAACAAGAAATTTTGATATTTTCAATAAAAAAACTGCTTATATGTGGAGACTTAGACAAGTAGCTTATACAATTGCTATGATGTTTTTAAGATCATATGAAAGGGGAGAGAGTGTATATTTAAGCATGTTAAGCAGAGGATATTCTGATCAATCCCGAATTTACAATGCTAAAAATAAAGAAATAGGTAAAAATGAATATTTTTTCATATTAACAACTCTTCTAGTTATAATATGTCTACAAATTTTTGTTATGTTCCTCATTCCAAAAACCGGCTTTTTCAATCTATCCATCTTATAATAAAATCTATAAATTATATTATTTTTTTTTAAACAACCAATCAGTAATTAATGGAATCCAAACAGATAATAATCTGATAAATTAACCATTTAAAAATTAAAATTTAATAATACAAATAATATTCAAAAACTTTAATTTGTTGTAAAGTAAATTATTATCATGAATAATACAGAATTAAAAAATGAGGATATACCTCAAAAGGAAATGAAAAGTGGGAGTAACCCCCTTATATTAGTGGGCATTCTTATTTTTTTAATTATTGTTATTATAATAGGCGCTATTGTTCGCACAGGTTCTTTATCATGATATACAAATAATTAATTTGGAATGTCAATTTTGCCAATAATGCATTAAACAAATAAAATTAAATTTATTCAGATATAATATATGATATTTTTAAATTGAAATTATTAGTTTTTGTAAATCACGAAATTAATCTTATACATTACTATTTTTTATATTAATCCAATTTTTTTATAAATAAATTTAAATAAATAGATTTAAAATACAGAAAACTATATATTTATCATGGATTTGGAGATCAGTATAGAAGAAGTAAAGAAAATATCAACTTCTGAACTATTAGATAAATTATCTTCTGATGTTAAGGGACTTTCAGAAGAAGATGCCAAAGCAAGACTTAAATACGGAATAAACGAAATTTCTGAAGGTCAACAAAACCATTTTAAAAAATTTTTAGGCTATTTTTGGGGACCCATCCCCTGGATGATTGAATTTGCACTTATTATATCACTATTAATACAACATTGGCCTGAATTTGGTATAATTTTATTATTACTTCTAATAAACGGGCTTGTAGGATTTTTCCAAGAAGACAGGGCCGATAATGCAATTGAACTATTGAAGGAGAAACTTGCATTTAAAGCAAGAGTATTAAGGGAAGGTAAATGGGTTAATATACCTTCTAAAAATATTGTACCTGGCGATTTTGTCAAAGTTCACCTTGGAGATATTGTTCCAGCAGATATCAAACTCATAGAAGGGGAATATGTAACAGTAGATGAATCATCACTTACAGGAGAATCACTGCCAGTTGATAAGACAGTAAATGATATTATATATTCTGGATCTATCATACAGAAGGGCCAGATGAATGGAATAGTATTTGCAACCGGAATGAATACCTATTTTGGCAAAGCTGCAGGTTTAGTCACTGGTCTCAGCCCTAAAAGTCATCTTCAAAGGGCCGTAATAACAATTGGGGACTATCTTATAATATTAGATCTTATCATGGTTTCTTTAATATTCATTGCAGGCTTGATTCGCCATGAAAGCTTTTTTGATATCTTAGGGTTTGCATTGGTTTTGACCATAGCATCTATACCAGTTGCACAGCCAGCTGTTCTGTCGGTAACACTCACAGTTGGTGCAATGGCAATGGCAAAAAAGAAAGCCATAGTAAGTAAGCTTACCGCCATAGAAGAGTTGGCTGGTATGGACGTGCTTTTTTCAGACAAAACAGGTACTTTAACAAAAAATGAAATTTCAATAGCAGAAATTGAATCTTACAATGGATTTACTGAAAATGACGTGATATTCTATGCAGGATTAGCCTCGTTAAGATTGGAACAAGACCCTTTAGATAAGGCTATACTGGATAAAATTGAATCTTCAGAAGTTTTATCGTTAAATACTTCAAACTATAAAATACTTAAATTTAATCCATTTGATCCAATACGCAAGAGCACAGAAAGCGAAATCCAGTACAATAACTCTAGATTTAAAGTATCAAAGGGAGCACCTCAAGTCATTTTATCACTTCTTGAAGATCAAGAAATACTTAAAACCAAGGTCGAAAGAAATGTGGATCATTTTGCAACAAGTGGTTACAGATCTTTAGGTGTTGCTAAAACAGATTCTAATAATGATTGGCAATTCATGGGTTTAATTGCCCTTTATGATCCACCAAAGAAGAGTTCAAAAAAGACTATTGCTGATGCAAAATCAATGGGAATAGATGTAAAGATGATAACAGGCGATCATATAGCTATTGCTAAACAAATAGCCAAAGAGTTAGATTTAAGTACAAATATTAAATTACCTATCTCATTTTTAGATCTACCCGAAGACGAAGCTGTAAAAGTTGTTGAGGAAGCCAGTGGCTTTGCCGAAGTTTTTCCAGAGCACAAATATCGTATTCTAGAAATTCTTCAAAATAGGGGAAAAATTGTTGGAATGACTGGTGATGGTGTTAACGATGCACCTGCATTAAAAAAAGCGGATGCTGGAATAGCATTATATCAAGCAACTGACGCTGCAAAATCCGCTGCAGATATAGTACTTACCATTCCTGGTCTTTCTGTTATAATAAATGCAATAAAAGAAAGTTACAAAATATTTCATCGCATGAGAAGTTACTCAATATACAGAGTGGCAGAAACCATACGCATTTTAGTCTTTGTTGCAATGGTTATATTGCTCTTCAATTTTTATCCTGTAACAGCTCTGATGTTAGTTTTCATTGCCCTTCTAGATGACATTCCAGTGATGACCATTGCATATGATAGAACAGAAAAGGTTAACCAACCCCAAAAATGGGATATGTATCAAGTTCTTGGAATGGCAACATTTTTAGGGATTTTAGGAGTTGTATCATCACTCTTATTATTCTATATAGGTAAGGTTGTTCTGCATTTAGATACTGGTGTATTACAATCTTTAATATTTTTAAAGTTGGTTGTAGCAGGTCATTTAACTATGTTTGTAACCCGTAATTCCGGCCATTTTTGGTCGGTTAGGCCAAGTGGAATCTTCTTCTGGTCTGTAATATTAACTGACATATTTGCAACACTACTGGTAGTGTTTGGAATATTCTTAACACCTATTGGATGGGGATTAGCAGCTTTAGTTTGGGGTTATTCACTTATAGCATTTGTAATAGAAGATCAGATGAAAATATACTTCTTCAAAATACTTGAACATGATTATTTCAAAAAGTTTGTTGTTAAAGAGAGTACTTAATAATGATAATTTATTAAACATAATAGTGGATCATATGATCTAATATTAAGTTAAATCTTGTAATTACATTTATAAACATGTTTAATAATTGCTTTAAATTTCTACTCCTATTTTTTATTGATAGAATAAAATTAAAGACTGGGGAGTATTAATAAAGATAAATCGATAGAAATAAATAATCTATATTACAATATAGTTAATTGTAGTTTATTATTATATTTAAAGAAAAATGAAACGTGGAGGAATTTGATATGCTTAAGAAAATATTATTACCTACAGATGGTTCTAAAAATGCAGAACGAGCTGGTGAATATGCTATATCACTTGCAGATGTTAGTGGTGCAGAAATAATTGTTTTAAATGTGATCGATACTTATTATTTAAATGCTATACCACAACCAGATATCCGGAAAAGCTTAGAGGATGAATTACGGGCAGATGGGGAGAGGGCAGTTGAAGATTTTAAAAATAAATTAGAAGAAAGCCAATGTAATGGTGTTTGCAAGAATATTCAATTTAAAACAGTTATTAAAGAAGGTAAACCTGCCGATGTTATTTTAAAAACCATTTATGAAGAAGGTGTGGATCAGGTAGTAATGGGAAAATCTGGTAAACATGGATTAGAATCTTTATTACTTGGTCGAACAACCGACAGAGTAGTAAAAGATGCAAATGTACATGTTTCGGTAATATCCTAAAATTATTAATTTTTTTTTATTTTTTTTATTTTATTAAACTTATACAAACAGATATTTGTAAAAATCTATCTAAGCAATTTTAGATTAATTTATTAAAAAAGATGCTGTAAAAATAAAAAAAAATGAATTAACATCTAAATGTTAGATGTTATATTTATTTATTGTATATTATCTATTTTTCCCGGTTAGAAAGACTCTTACTACTTTTAACCTCCATAGTATAAGTTTTTAGATTTAACAATCCGATGAGTTTTATTTATTTAGATTTTATTTTTATATCGGATTCTTGTTGTTTTAGTGGACAATAATAAAAAAATTTATTCATATAACAACGCTTCATTTATCCATTAAATATAACTATAATATGATACAATGGAAATCTAATGAATTTCAAGAACAGTAAAAATCTGTTGTTATTATGTGTTATTATACTAATAATTGCAGTATCAGTTATATATACAACTCATTATAAGTCATCTAACAATAGTGTAAGTATTATAAACTTTGATCAAGGTGATAATACTACAATAATAAACTCTATCAACATTCAAAATAATGTTCTAAATAGTTATTTCAATTCTCTGTATGAATCCCAGATATCCAGTATAAATGCAAAGTATTCTGAAGGATTAATATCAGGAGAAGAGAGGGATAAACAATTGAATGCGGTCATAAAAAATAGTGAGCTTACAAATGAAACGTTAACTAAATTGTCTAATACAAAGAAGATTCTTTTCAGTGGTAATATATCTAAACAAGATATTTTAATCAACAATAACTCATTTAGCGATGTGAAATCGGATATTAGAAATGAGATTAATGATACATTGTATGGTTATTAAATTAGATTTCAGGTTTATTATTCAAAGATATAAGTTGTACCTACAGTATTTATAATAACATTATCGGGCATTTCTTCTTTAAATTGGTTAATGGCATCCCATCCTGTACAATGCATTGGAACTAAATAATCTGGATTTATTTTTTTCATTTCTTCTATTGTTGGTGTTATTATTTGCTCAAATAATGGCCCTGTAAGATGAAATCCGCCTAAAACCGCATGTATTTTGTCTGTTTGTGTAATTTTCTTTGAATAATTTACTGTGTTAATTATCCCTGCATGTGCACAGCCACTTATAACAACCAAACATTTATCTTTCAAATTGATTATTATACCTTGATCGTCTCTAAAAGGATCCACTATCCATTCACCATTAATTTTTGCTTCAGCCCATGGAAAACCTTGTTCAAAAATTGTTGTTCTTTCAACTTCTCCAGTTAAAAGTATTAAATTGGAAGCTAAGGTATAAGAGCCCTGTGATTTGATAATTTTTGCCCCAGTATTCTTTAAATCATTTCATTCAAAATTGGTACCTCAATCGGACCAACAGATGGATCATTCAGAAACGCTCTAGGAATGCTTCGGGATGGAGAATAAGAGGAATTTCATTAGAAACTTGATTAAATAATGCTACAAGCCCGCCAATATGATCAAAATGACCATGACTTAAAATCACAGAATCAATTTTATTTATATCAACATTTAATGCATTTATATTATTGAAAAAACATTTTGAAGACATTCCAGTATCCATAAGTATCAAATATTCTTCTGAGCCAGAAAATACTTTGATAAGGCATGATAATACATGTTCAGCTAGAATGGACTCTGAAGGACTGAGTCGTTTATCCACATCTTTGTTTGGTGTCATAAATATATCAGTATAATTATCAATAAGAATTGTGACTTCTAATCTGTCTGATTCACGTAAGTATATTTTATCCATCTTAAAAATTCACCTAACTTTATTTTTAGTTCAAAAAAAAAATTTATTATAAATATATTTAATTTGAATATGATTCTATTGATATTTCATTCGTTAGATCTATATTTCTCATCATTGGAAATAAAATAGAAAATATAAAAATTGCATATTTTTACATTTTGATGGGGGTTTTCCGGACTTTTATATATTCTATGGTTTAATTGATTATTATTATCAAATTTCGTTAATTATCTATTGTTGTAAGTTTCTTCTTTAAAGTTTAGGATAAATTTGCTTCCATTAGATATTTCGATTTTAATTTCACCATCAATTTGTTCTGTTAAACTGTTTACAATTTTCAAACCTAATGAATCACTATTTTCGATATTATAATCCTGGGGGAATCCTACACCATTATCAGAAACTATCATAGAATAATTACCATTATCTAAATTAAATTTTATATCTATTTTGCCTTGTTTATTATTTGGAAATGCATGTTTCATAGAATTTGACACTAACTCATTAACAATAAGTCCTAGTGGTATGGCTGTGTTTATATCAAGCATTATGTCGCCAATATCCATATTCAATTTTATTTTGTTGGGATCTGTTATATACACACTGCAAAGTTCATTGGTTAATTTATTGATGTAATTTCCAAAGTTTATGCTTTTGAGGTCACTTGACTGATACAATAATTCATGTATCATAGCCATTGATCTTGCACGATTCTGACTGTCTTTAAAAATACTTTTAGATGCTTCATCTTTTATACATCTTGATTGGAGATTTAAAAGACTCGAAATAACCATTAAATTATTTTTAACCCTGTGATGAATCTCTTTTAGAAGCATATCTTTGACTTGGAGTGACTTTTTGATCTGGGTTTGAGCTTTCTTTTTATCAGTTATATCCATTGTCATACCAGAAATAGTCTCACCATTCATGGAGGCGCTAGCCAAGATATTAATGATAGAACCGTCATTTTTTACCATCTCAACTTCGCGTTCTTCTAATTTTCCATCTTCATTCAACTTCTTAATAATAATATCCCTATCATCAAGATTTTTATAGAGTTTGGAAATATTAAAATTTTCAATTTCGCCTTTTGAATCGTATCCAAACATTTTAATTATTGAATCATTGGCAAATAAGATATTGCCGTTTTTATCTGCTTTATATATTCCTACAAGCGCATTATCAACAAGATCTCTATATTCTTTCTCAGATGTCTGCAATGACTTTTCTGCTATTTTTATTGGATTAATATCCCTAAATATGATTAACCATCCTAACAATTGATAATTTTGCTTATATAATGGAGTTATCTGCAGATCAAGCCACATGTCTTGTGGGTTGTTGATTTTTATTTCAGTTTTTGTTGTTGATTCTGTTTTAATGATAGGAAATATTTGGTTTAGTTGTTGTAAATTTTC
>PMGM01000021.1 GCA_003158115.1 Methanobacterium sp. | reverse complement strand
TTCTATGGCTTTTATACAGTTTTCTGATACCCTAAGATCTGTTGTCAATTTCTCATTATAAAATGGTTCTGGCGTATAACCATCCCATTTAATATCTGCTACTCTAACATCATAATCATCTTCATAAAGCTGTTTAGCAAGATGACTACCTATAAAACCGCCAGCACCTGTGACTAAAATTTTTTCCATGAAATTTAACCCCTATTGTCGTATATTATTTTTAATGATATAAATACTATAATTTCCAAATGTTTTTGTTAGATTATAATGACTTTTTATATAATAATCTAAATTCATCACTCCATTACCCATTATATTTGGATTTTCATCCCCATTCCATAGAACTATNNTTTTGTTCAAGTTCTTGAATCATTTCTAACTGTACAGGGAGGGTAGTTACAACTCCAGGTTCCAAATCATAATAAAATACCCCACTATCTCGTCCAGATAAATAATAAAACATAACATTATTAACATCTGAATCATCTGTATTATTATTTCCTACAAATATCTTTTCATATGGGGGAACATTTTGCTGAATATACTTAGCCGCTGCTAAGAAATCATCTTGTTGTGAGACATAAATTCCATTTCCTCTTTCTAAATCTATTGATGTTAGATTATTACCTTTATTTGTAAATAATAAGGTAGAATAAAATAATAATGATCCTATCATCAGTACAATTATAAAAAATCTAAATAAGTTTTTATTCGAAGATTTAATAATTATCTGTGTAAAATTACCAATAATTGTAAAAATTTCTGAACAAATATAGGATAATAGAATTAAAGAAATAATTAATGTTGGAAAAAAATGACCGACATCAGGACGTACTTTAGCATAATAAATTAAAGTTAATCCTAAAAATAAAAGAAAACTAACTTTCAAATCTTTTTTAGAGCAAAAACTTCCTTTAATTAACTTAGAAGCTAACAGTAAAGATGTGGCGAGATATATAAATATAGGTATTAAATTAAAATATTGGTAACTCCAAGGCATATAACTATAAACTGGATATATTTTGGTTGGATATGTAATAAACTGTGAGATAAGTTGATCAATCGGCACATAATACAATAAAAAGATAATGAGTGGGATAATAGTTAATAAACACACAGACCCATATAGTAACAGATATTCCTCTGCTTTAAACAAGCTTAATACTTTATTGTATCCTAAATCCATATAATAATTATAGTGAAATATACACAAAATTAAGCTAATACTAAAAAATAGATAAAATGCAAAGTCTAACCTAAAATATGCTGTCAAACCTGTCAGAATACCTAAGATAACAAGATTGTGCAAGATTTTCCGATCAAAATAGTAGAAAATGAAGATAGTCGATAATAGAATAAGTAAAATAGGTATTGAAAGTACATTAAACGATTCATCCATACCAAGAAGAATAGTAATAAGAAAAAATGATAATAAAATACTGATTTTGTCTGAAATTAATTTCTTAGTAATTAAATAACTACCAACTAATATTAATAATAATATAATACTGTTGAACATTCTGGATATCAATATTGAAGGGCCGAATCCTTTGAATATTAGTGCTAATACATAAATATTTCCTGGCGGATAAAGATAATAAAAATCTCTATATGGTATATGTCCTTCTAAGACCCCGACAGCCCCATATAATGTTATTCCTTCATCGTAAATATTAATTCCAAATTTTATTTTAGAAAATAAATAAAATGCTGCTGCTGCAAAGAGGATAAGAATTAAGATACTTTCCTTTTTGTGCATATTCATAAGTTTAATTTAAGGCACTTCCTTTATTGTTTTGGATTTTTTACTGTGTTTATTCCACACATATTTACTGCTTGCTAAATAATTGAAACTAAATGAGAATAATATCCCTAATACTTCTNNATTACCATACCACCTAAAGCAGTAAAATGATATTGGATCAAAGATTTAATGGTATTACTATTATTTTGAAATTTGAATTTAAAAGTGAGTTTGGTATTTAAAATAAAGGCCCAAATGATACTTATTTCAATACCTATAGCAGTAGATAAAATATACCAAGTACCTAAATATTCTGTAAAGAACCAACTAAANNAAAACGGCCTTAATTTCGGCCCATAATATTTTTGGGAGACTTTTAATAGCGTAAACTTGACTTTCTCCATCATATCTCTCTATATAACCTACAGGCAATTCTATCACATTAATATCCATGGCGGACATTCTTGCAGTAAATTCAAGCCAGTAATTATATTTACTATACTTAATCTCTGAACTTATCTTTTGAGCAGTTTCAATTTTGATCAATCTTAATGCACTAGTAACATCTTTAACAGCCGGATTGAATAGTATTGATTCTATAACCCGGATACCTAAGGTTAAGATTTTACGCCAAATTGGTTCAACTCTTTTAACTCTACCTCCTACAACAATATCAAATTTACCGGAAATATTGTACTCCAAAACTTTTTTTATATCATCTAAAGGGTATTGGCCATCCCCATCCATGAATAGAACGTAAGAGTATTCAGTTGGATCCAATGAATCTATTGCATCTTTAACCGCTTTAGGATACCCTTTTCTATCAGGAGTCATGAAAGGATAAAATTGTGGGATATCCCCTGAATTGAATATTTCCATTAAAACGTCCTTAGTACTATCAGTACTTCCATCTTCAAAAACTAATATGTCTACATTGTCATGAGTAGTTAATATCTCTTCATTAATGTTTTTTAACAATTTTGGTAATGATCTAGCTTCATTGTAAGCCGGGATCACAAATGCTACTTTACTTTCTTCTGATAACTTAAACACCCCATGTAATTCAGATAAACTTAGCAAAATTTATTATTAAATTGTATATAAACTGATATAAACTTATCAAATGGGTTACAATTAAAATTAATTATTAAATACACAAACCTTCCTAATACATTATTATTTCTAATATTGGTAATTTTTATGATTCTATTAATTTCTATAACAATATTAACAAAATTTATAGAATTAATTCCAACTTGATA
>PMGM01000002.1 GCA_003158115.1 Methanobacterium sp. | reverse complement strand
AGTGGAAGCAAAACATTTGATATTAGCGACAATCCTGATATAATATCAGCTGTTTTCCAAAAGAATGATGATGGCAGTGGAACATTAACAGCAAATATTATTCAAGATGGTCAAGTTGTTGAAACAAAAAGTACATCGGCAGCTTATGGAGAGGTTACTGTAACTCATTCATTCATGTAATATTTCCATTTTTTTTTTATTGGTGATGATTTATGAATAGGAATCTAAATGATATAATAAAAGATGAAAATGGAGTTTTCTTTGCTTTTGGACCTTGGTGGTTTGTAATAATTGTAATGGTACTTGGATTCGTTGCTTCTATGTTTAGAAATAATAATTCAAAAAATAGTAATGTTAAACAATTTACAGATTATGAACCTGTTGAGAAGTCTACAAAAACAGTATATGATTATAATATTTGTTTAAAATGTGGAGAAAAGAATTCTGAAATGGCAAAATTTTGTAATGGGTGTGGCAGCAATTTAACTCAAAATAATAGTAGATATTGTGTTAAATGTGGAGAAAAAAACTCGGTAAACGCTAAATTTTGTCAAGAATGTGGTAATGAATTGAATATTATTTAATACAATTATAAAATTAAAACATATACAGCAATTGGGGGTATTTAATTGGATTGTAGTAAATGTGGTTCTGATAATAGTTCAGATGCACAATTTTGTAAGAAATGTGGGGCAGATTTAACTCGTCAACAGAGTATTAGTAGTCGGTTGAATGGTCAGATTAATTTATTGTCAGTTTTTATTGGGTTAATTTTTTCAATTATAATATTATTTATAGGAGCATTGTTATTTGGTGGAATNNTTCTGGATCTAATTATATACCAATTTATATTGGGATAATTCTTGTTGCTATGGCATTTTTTGGATCTATTGTAGCAAGTATTTTAGGCAGCAGAAATAGTAATGAGGGTTATATTAATGGATTTTTTTTAAGTTTGGTAATCATTGTGTTTGGAGGTTTTATTTTAGGAATTTTATTATTTGCGGTTGTTGGCATTTTAGCATCTTTAGCAAGTGCTTTGGGTTCATTTTCGTCATTAGCCCCTGCGCATACAACGGATTCTACAGGATTTCTTTATGATTGGTTAAACCTGATTGAAGGTATTGGTATAATTATTTTGGTCTTCCTATTTGGGGGAATGGGCGGAGGTCTTGGTTACTATATAAAAAATTTGTAAATACTTTTAAGGTAGAATTAGGGAGTTAACAATGGTTAGATGTGAAAATTGTGGAAAAGAAAATGATAAGGATGCTGCTTTTTGTGAAAAATGTGGTGGTAACCTTAAAAAAACATTTTCAAGGGAATTTCCAAGGGGATCTATACTAAAGAGTGAGGGAATGGCTNNTTTCCATCCTATACAGAATAATTCATTTTCTAATTCAGATATATCTTTTCAGTATCCTGGAAACTGGTCAGATAATGCTACTGTAACTTGGACAGATAGCAATAGTTTACAAAATGAGACTATTGGGAAGTTAGGAAATGGAAATGTTACTTTAGGAGTTCTATATGAACCTGTTTCTTCCTATGATCTTCAAACTCTAGGAAAAATAACAGTAGATTCTTGGAGTAATAATGGTGTTAATGGTAGTATTATTAGTAACACAGTTGGTCAAGTTGGTGCAAATCAAGTTGACGAAATTATCTATAATACAACAGATCCTGTTACAAATGTTTTGTATGAGAACTACTATGTTCTACTTGGTGGATCAGGTAATCATGTATATGCTATGAGATTTAGGGCACCTCAAACAGATTTCGCTAAATATTACCCTCAATTCCAAAGCATAGTTGGTAGTGTAACAATAGCCAATCAGGCACCAGTATCAACACCAACCGTAACAAACCCAACAGAACCTGTTGTTAATAATAATGTTCAAATAACTTCCGNNTAATAGATAGTGGTGTACCACCAAATCTTACATTAAATGCACAATTGGTTGGAAATTCATATCAAATTACAGCATACGATGTTAATGATAATATTGTAGGATCAGCTGTTGTAAATGCTCAAACTGGGGCAATAGAAAGTAATGATATTTGATTTATGGAATATATAAAAACTTTTTAAGCAGGGATAATAAGGCAAGGGGGGTTTAAATATGGTTAAATGTGAAAATTGTGGGCATTTAAATGATGGGGATGCAACCTTTTGTGAGAGTTGTGGTGCAAATATTAAAACAACATCTTCGAGAAGACCAATNNGATAGTGATGCAACATTTTGTGAAGGTTGTGGTGCAAACCTTAAAACTACATCATCAGGCAGATCAATACCATCAGAGCCAATTAAAAAAGATAATGGAATGGCTCAATCTACTAAAATATTAATTATTGTTTGTGTGATTTTAGTTGCAGGATTAGGAATAACAGCAGGTGCATTAATACAAATGAATAAAAGTGGAGGAACGAATTCAAATCCCAGCTCTGTTAGTCAATCACCAACACAGGTTACAAATCAAGCTACATGGCATGAAATAACCAGTTACACTGGGACATCAGATGATATGAGAAGTTTCAATACTCAGGGTAGTCAGTTCAAGATTGTAATGTCTGCTACACCGCAACAAAATTATAATACAAACTCTATGCAAGTAGATGTTTCAAATTCAAATAATAATATTATAACCAGCAGTAGTATAGACTGGACAGCAACAGAAGCCATTTCACAAAAGGAGAAAACTATTGTTGTAACTGCTAGTCCTGGAACCTATTATCTAACCACAACTACCAATTCTTTAGCTAGTTGGACTATAAGTGTATATGACTATTATTAAAAGGAGTTGAATCTAAATGATATGCCCTAAATGTGGACATAAAAACGATATCGATGCAACATTTTGTGAAAACTGTGGTGCAAACCTCAAAACAAGTTTTTCAAAAGGATTTCCAAGGGAGTCTATAAAAAATGAAAGTGGAATGAATAAATCTACTAAAATACTGATAGTTGTATGTGTTATTCTGGTTGCAGGGTTAGGAATAACTGCTGGGGCTTTAATGGAGATGAATAAAGTAGGAACAGCACCAGTTACTAACACTAGTTCTGTTAGTCAAACATCAAATCCCACAAATAGTAATGCACCTAGTAATACTCCTCAATATAAAACATTTAGCAATGGTGAAATCAATTTCCAATATCCTACTAGTTGGGGTGTTTTACCTAATACAGCTAATACTATGGCAATTGTAGGTTTTTCAAGTTATCCATCATTTAATGTTTATGATGAATCTAAATATGGGTATACAAGTCTTGCAGCTTATGTTTCAAGCTCTGAAAGTCAAATGACAGCCAATGGATATTCAATAATATCCGACCAAAACACCATAGTCGATGGATTATCAGCAGAAGAAATAGTTTATCAAGGACAATCAAGCACAGGTGAAATGATAACTCAACAGATGGATTTAATGGAAAAAACACCAGGATCACAATATTTTGCACTGGTTGGAGTGGATAATGTAAATAATTATGATCAAGACAGTTCTGCATTTAATCAGATAATAAACAGTTTTAAATTCACATCATAAAACTTTAGGAAATATTACATTAATTCCATTAAATGTATTAATGGCATTAGGAGGTAATAAATCAAAAACATCAATATATGGAAATCTTACCTCATTTTTCATTATAT
>PMGM01000063.1 GCA_003158115.1 Methanobacterium sp. | reverse complement strand
ATCTTAAATCATTCCAAATGATAGCTTAAACAGTTAAGAACTAACCATTAATGGTTGATATTGGCTGTATGATCATAGAATATAATTTTCTTTAATTATAAGAAATTTGTTAAGTTCCTTATCATGAAACAAAATTCTGTAATATTGAATACTCTGATAATATAAATTTTTAATTAAAATAACCCACTCATATGAGTATGATAAAATAGGCTATTACAGGAAATATGATAAGGTAAGAAAATCCTGTTATGAAATGAGCTTTAAAGCTGTTATCTGGATCGTCGCCTCTTCCCCATTTTGACATAACAGCATTAAAATCATCTTCCGAATAGAATTTTCCATGATTTTCTGTTGCAATAACAGAATGAAGAATACGTGCAAAACCCAGGATAGATAGTGCTGCAAATGCCGCTGCCATAATTGGAAATGGCCCTGGTTTATTTGGAATTATAAAAGTATAAAGTACTAAAAACCATAAAATAGGCATTACATCAATTATTATAAAGCCTGTAATAAATCTACGCATGGATCGAATTCTTTTTGATTTATCCTTAGAAAAAAACAGGTAAATATCAAATGTATGATACTTTCGTATCAAATTTATAATTACAGTAAGATAAACTCCAAAAAATAATATAAGGGCATTTTTACCCGATAATAAACTCACTGAATCTGGAACATAAACCATTCAAAACTACCTCTTTCTACTCATCCTTTTATTTATATATAACCATAAATATCAAATTAGAATATAATTAAACAGAAAATTATCGATGCTACTAGTATTATTATCCTTCAAAAAAGTCTAAATAATAAAATACTATTTTATTCCACTATAATATTAATATCGTGACCAGATATATTCCCATGTCCATTAATTTCACTAAATGAAATAGATTATTTTATATTATACTTCCATGTTCATTATTCTAACAAACTATTGTTGACTGTAAGATAAATAACTATGTTATAATAAACGTTTTTCATTCCATGATCTAAATGTAGGTAAATAAACAGAATTATCCGAAGTAACTACATCCATTAATCTTTGTAAAACTAAAATATTCCCTGTATATGTATGGGTACTTCATAATGTCAAAAAATAAGAATATCCACATTGGTGGATATGGGCTTGAAATAATATGATTGTGATTATTTTTAGTTTAAACCTCTTAACTTGGAACAATCTATTCCAAATTCCGGTCTGGTAAATATTAACCAAAAAGAGACCAATTAGAATGATTAAAAAGACAAAATATAAATTTTTGAACTCCTATTGAATGATTCTACTCTTTCTTTATTTAGAGGTTTTAATCCTTCATTATAGAACATGATTAGAGAGGCTAAGATATATGCACACAAGATTCAAAAAAAATTAAAAATGCACCTCAAGTCGGGAAATAATCCCCTGAACCTAATAAAACAATCCAAAAGTGACCAGTGGAGGCATTAATGATATTCCAATCATCACACCAACTAATGTGCTGGATAATTCTGTGATCACAGCTAAAGCTCCAGCAAACCCTGCAGCCAGAGCAACTACAAATCCACCATGGCTACATTTGTTCTTGTAATAATAGATGGTATTGTTGGATTGACTGTTAAGATTAATCCTAAAAAGATAGAAATTACAAATGCTATTTGTATACCTACCATGCTCGATTTCAATGCCATAAATATCAAATTTTATCGCCCATTATAATACCATAAGATAAACCAATACCCGGACTTATTAAAGGAGGGATAATCATGGCACCAATGATATATCTGTAAATTTTTTCCCTACTAATTCTTCATTCTTTATATCATATATACCAGATAATTTTTTTTCTTTTCAGTTATCGGAGCCTGTAAATAAACATCAATATGATTTAGAATTAAATTAAAACATTCTAGGGAGGAAAATTGATTTTGAAGAACTTCTAATATTATCAGCATTTTCCTGTTTTATTATAATTTTAAAACGGGATAGTGAATTCGAAACGCCTAAATAATTATAATTAAGCACATCCAAACCTTCGATAGTTTTTTACTGCATTATTTTTTTCATTACTAGGAATAACCATTTCTATTGAACGGTACATTGAAAACCATCTCTATTTTGTCAAATAATCTTAAATATATTTCTTTTTATGAATTTCCCCCTATTCATACAGTTATTACCATATTATATTAGAAGTACCCTAAAAATAGATATTAAATATTATTCTGACCATATTCAACTATTAAATAGTGCAGGATGTAGGAATGATCCCGTAACATCTAATAAAAAAAATTGATCTTAACAGTGCTCTAAGTTCTTTTTAACTTCAATAAATGGATTTATGGGTTAGATTATAGTTCTATATATTAAATGATAGTTTAGATACTGGATGTTTTACTTTGAATTTATAATAAACGGATATAGAGCCGTATATGTTACTAATCAAAATTATTAGTCATTAAATTGGATAATGTGAACATGAATTATACGTTGCTGGTGCCGATTTTATATAAATAAATTCTATCCCTATAATTGATCTCTATAGGAGTCCAACCATGAAAAGTCCATATATATGATACAACAACAGTTCCTGGTTTTAATTCTTTTTCAAGCTTTTCTTTAAGTCTTTGATTGGTTTTACCTCCCAAAAAAAGTGTTACTGCTGTAGCATCTTTAATATCTTGGTTGAAAAAATTTCCCCATCTAATTTTTGACTTATCTTGAATTCCATTAAAAAATAGAAATATACGAGACCATAGAACACGTATGGGATCTGCTTCAATTCCCACTGCACTCGCACCATAACTTTTCACAGCTTCAATAACAATTCTACCATCTCCAGAACCAAGATCATATAAAACATCATCTGGTCCAATTTCTGCCATTTCAAGCATTTTTTTTACGAGATCATTTGATGTGGGTTCAAACCCAGCCCCTATAACTGCTGACCACATTATCCAGATTATGATAAGTGAAATAACAATAACAACCAGGGCATCTATAATAAAAAAGTCCAATGTAACAACACTCCCTATATATTCTGACAATAAATACTACATTAAGCTTTCTTTCTTAATATTTTATAAAACTAATAGAAATTTTTTGATGTATTACATTCTAGTTGTTTTGTATTAAAGACAAGTATAAATAAAGTTAAAATAACATGGAAATTCAGTATATATATAAAATATTTAACTAATCCAATTTATATTATAATAATTAAAAATATTCCAGGTTAATTTACTAAATAATTAATGATGGGAAATTATGTTTGGAGGTAATTTATTTGGTAAAATTTAAATTAAATTATTTAATTGTAGCTATCTGTGTTATTATTGTGGGTATTGCTTTTACAGCAGTTGGTTTTTCAGGGAAAGAAGTAAAAACCAGCCTTTATCAGAAGGATGAAATATCATTTAACTACCCAAGCACATGGGAAATTACTAATCAGACACACAATTCTCAGATCGTAGCATTTACAGATCCTAAGAATAATCTAAGTGTCACTGTTAACAGACAACTCATGCCTACCGGATACAGTCCCTCGGAAAACTTTACATTGAATGTACCCGAAAATCAGTCTGGTTTCAAGTTAATATCACACGAAACAATAAATTCGAATGGAAATCAGATTTATAGTAATGTTTATCAGATGAAAATTAACGGGACAACCATACAAAGAACTGAGTTGTGGATAAACAAAAATAATGCACTCTACAGTATTATTTATTCCACAAACGATATGGGTATAAATTTAAACAGTCCAGAGATCAAATCTGTAACTCAAAATTTAACCATCAATAATACAACACTTCCAAACACCGTGGTTATTGGACAAGTATCATTCCCAACCCTTGGATTAAACTGGAATATAAGCGATGATACTGTGAACCATTATGGATCAGTTTATCATGTGTTAACCAGTTTTTATCCCGGACAAAATGGTACAATAGGTCTTTTAGGCCATCACACAAGATACTCTGCACCATTTAACAATACATATCAGCTTAAAACAGGGGATCAAGTTATAATAACCGACTATCTGACTCAGAAAAAATATATCTACAATGTTACAAGCAATGGAGATATTAAAGCAGATTATAAAACCAATCCCGTACAATTCGCTGCTGGAACCTATGGATTAACACTTATCACATGTTATCCACCAGGATATATGGAAGCAGCCTATCAAACCCACCTAAATTTAGTATCTATAATGCCGATCTGAATTTAGGACCCTAAATTCTTTTTTTTATAAAAATACATTCTTAATTTTTTTCCAGTAGATATGTATGTGGAAAATACCCGATAATGTTGCAATTATTCCTGCTTCCACATGCCAGAAAATCAGGGTCGAATCTATGGGGAAAATTTGATTGTTGATATAATATTCCAATATAATTCCTACAATACTGACAATCAACGAACTAACTATTAATATAATCAACCATATGAGTTTATAGGTTCTTTTTGTTATTGTACCATCTGTATAGAGGAAATAGGTTAGTGTATATAGGATTATTAGAAGAAGTGTTAGTGGAAGTAGATAATATTGTCCGAACATGGTTTTTACCAGAAGTTTTTTTTATTATAAATTTACTCGTTGATACTGTACACTAATTTTTTAAGCGAACCCCAGTTAATTTGTAAATGGAATAATAGAACAAAAAAGAAGAGTATACCTACCTCTCCATGCCAATAGATCAGATCAGGAACTATTGGGATGTTTAATGCAAACTCTGTGAGGGCGGTTTGCAAATAAGCCATACCAAATGTTAACAAAAAACTTATTAAAATAATAATGTTCCAAACTCTTTGGTGTAATTTCCTGCTAATCGTGTTTGTACTGTAAAGAGCATAGCTAAAAAGGTATGCGATTATGGAAATAGTACCAATTAAAATAATATCATACGACATATAACTATACATTGATATCCGGTCAATAAATAAATTTTGATCGTTAATACGAATGATATTATAAAATGATATGATAGTCAGGATGTATAAAAATGGATAGAAAGAGAAAATTGGTTATAATATGTCTTATAATGATATTTATAGGAGTTTCCAGTGCATATTATTTTTCAGGAACAAATAAAACCACTTACAACAACCGTCAGGTAATTGGAACTGTGTCCCTACCAGCCCCACAGTTAACAGGAAATCTATCTGTTGAAGCTGCCATTGAGAACAGACGTTCAGTTAGACACTACTCAAATGAAAGTGTCACATTAGATAATGTCTCGCAGATATTATGGTCTGCTCAGGGAATTACCAATACCCAGTACCAGTTAAGGGCTGCACCTTCAGCGGGACAGGTTTATCCTTTGGAAGTATATGTTATAGCCGGACCGAATGTATCAGGACTTGAAGAAGGGGTTTATCAATATGAACCATCCAATAATACCCTTGAAATGTTTATGAATGGTGATTTAAGAGGTGATCTATCAACTATTGCGGATGGACAGCCATGGGTAAAACAAGTACCTTTAGATATACTTATAACTGGTGATAATCAGAAGATGATGGACAAATATCCTGATAAGGATTTGAGTATTAGATTTGTTGATCTAGAGGCAGGTCATGCAGGGGAAAATATTTATTTACAAACAGAATCATTGGGTCTGGTTACTGTATCGTTGGGTTCCTTCGATTCAAATCAGCTAAGCCAAAAATTTGAACTACCAAATAATGAAACACCCTTATATATATTCCCTATAGGCCATCCACAATAAAAATAGAGGGCAAATATAATCCATTAAAAAAGATAAAGAATAGTATCCGCAAAAACACATTAATTTATTCTTATTTTTTTTTTAAGATTTTTTTTTAATTCCAACGATATGTTTTCTCAAACTAAGATACAATTAGAATAGCACTTTTTCTAATTCATTGAGGTTTTTTTCAATAAAAGACACAGCATTTGAATCAGCCAGTATTTGTAACTGTTTTTTATTCGTACTAACATATGCATTGTATAATATAACCTGAAGCTCTGGAACAGGCATATTCATCACTTTTTCAATTTTTAATAGTTCCATATCGGTTAATTGACATTTATATGCTTCTATTTGACTTTCAAATGATTTGACAACGTTTAAATTTCTAGATACCATTCTTTTAAGTATGAAGGATGGAACCTTGGTAAAGTTATCCATCAAACCAACCACATCTTCTTCGGTAATATTTATATCGGGTTGAGATTCCATTTTTATGCCTCCATGTATATCCCCTGGAAATCAGTTATATTTTTTTTTAGTTTCAATAAATAAAGTAATATTTATCATCTCTAGTTTAAATAACATGAATTGAAACGTTATTTTTGTTACATAATTGTATTATATAGTTTGAAGATAGGAATAGGCTTGATGTCTGATTTCCCTGCTGAGTATTTGTTATTAAACTGTATATTATAATTCCCATCACATTGTTTTGTGAATTTAAAGCAGGACCTCCACTGTAACCATGTGCAGTGCTGGCACTTGTTTGATAGAATACTGTTCCATTATTGGGTATAACTCCGATAAGTTTTCCTGAAGTGGAAGATGGTTTTATTATCGATTGATTCAAGTCCGAGTACATGCCACTGCTTAGTACAGGATACCCATATATTGAAACTTCATCACCATTAGTTGGTTTTGCCGAACTTATTGTTAGTGAGTGTAAATTTTGAAACAGTGTACTGATCTTTATAAGTGCAACATCCTGATCTTTATTGGGATTACCAACATCTATTAAGTTTGCGTTGATGGAATTTCCACCCGTACTTCCAGGTAATTTAACTTTGATCTGCTGCTTTGCAGATATCACAGTTATAAGATTTTGCTGAATTAAACGTGCAGTTGTACTGTTCACATCCGGTTGAGCTTGTAACATCATAGGATTACCTGGAAGATTGTTAGAAGTAAGTTCTGAACCTAATTGTGGATTATAATTCGTTATATAACCTTCTACAGCTGCTTTTTCTATATAGTTTTGGACATCGGTACTGTTCATGAGTTTAAGTGTATTATTATTTGTTACTGCTAAAGGGTCACCAACAACATGGAATGCGGTTATAATATATCCATTGCTGTTAACAATAAATCCAGATCCAGAGTCTAATGGAGCATACTCCACATTAATATCAGTTGTTTTGTTAACAAAAGGATCTGTAATAGAAACCACTCCTGTGACTCCATTTTCAATATAAACAACAGAGTCTACTGTTTTAGAATTTGAATCCAATGATTGAATATAATAATTATTTCCAATAGCATTCTGTGCAAGTACTCCTAAAATAGCAACTAAAATTGCTATAACAACCAGTGTTGAATGTTTTAAATGTTTCATCTTTATTTACCCAAATTTTATTATATCAAAGATTTTTAACCAAAAAAATTTATACAATATATTTATATTGTTGACAGTTTAAGAAAAATATTTCTATCAAAAATAGTGTTAGCCCACATTAATCAAGATAGATGGGTTAACGATTCATAAATACATAATCTACTTAAAACAAATAATTATTACCATTTAAGATATATTATAATAATGTTAAAAAAAATTAATTAAAACATTTTTTACGATATACATAGGTGATTTTTAGATGATAGTAGAGAAAATTGAAATAACAAGGCATAAACTAACCTTACAAGGAGAATTGAAACTGGTTGACAGTGAATTGTCTATAGAAAACTGTGAAGAAATGATAAGACGTTTAGTTAGCTGGAAATTAGGACAATTAAAACCTATAAGACACTTTGAAATGGTTTACAACAAAGAACAAATGCAGGCAGAAGTTGATGTCTACATTACAGTATCCATAAAAGAGTCATCTGAAAGCCATATTGAAAATGTTAGACATATCTTTAACAAATTAATGGAATTTCTAAATCTATATGAAAGGGAGTTTGAAGCCATTTCAGGCAAAGATCTATCAAACCCAAAATCCTAAACAAATAGAACGAAAAAAAATTCTATTAAATTCCACGCTTATTAGAAAGTCTTGGGCGCCCTGAAGCACCTTTACCAGCTTTTTTGCCACCTTCATGTTCTTGAAGCTGTTTTTCAATTTCATTAGCTGTTAAAGGTCTTATAAGCCCGTGTTGCATGGAATATCCATTGTTTAATATATTTTCAAGAACTTCTTGAAAATCCTTTCTTGATAAACTTGGAAAATCAATTCTTAAGGCTGCGTATAATCTTTTATCAAGATAAACACCATTATGATCCTTAAGAATATCACCCGCCCTTTCTTCTATCTTTGATAATTTATTGTCATCAGTCATGATCATCTCCCCGATTAACACTTTTTATTGGGTTTCTATCTAATCTACTTACCATCTTCTATATATCCTTACTAATCAATATAGATTTCTCAATCAGAACATGAAAAGTAAAAAAAAATATATCAGCATAGAGGATATATCCAAATTATTTTAATGTGAATGAAATCTTTTTTTTATATTTTTTACAGTATAAAAATTTTTTAATGGTATTTTTGTTAAATGGAAGGTAAATCCAGATGAACAGCATTTAAATCAGATAATAAAATTAATATTAAATAGTTTAAGCACCATCTAAACTAGATCATCTAAACGTTAATTACATGAAGTTTCCATGATATATACTATCAAATAGGAGGGCAGTTTTGTGGGAGAACATCGCGAGGTTAGTGAAGAAGAATTTGAAAATATTGTTGAAGCCTGTGAAAAGCTTTTAAAAAAAGACCCTGATAATCCGGAAACATGGACAAGAAAGGGTATGGCCTATATGGGGCTTGGAAATTCTGAAGAAGCCATTATATGTTTTGATAAAGCTTTAAAATTAGAACCAAATTTTGTGTGGGCACTGGACAATATGTGCATGGCCATGTTACTTTCAGAGAGATACGAAGAATCACTGGATTGTTTCAATAAAGCCTTGGAAATCAATCCAACAGATAAAATACTGCTTAACAACAAAGCATTTTTACTATCGTCCATGGGCAAGTTTGAAGAGGCAGTAGAAATATTTGATCGTATATTGGATCAAACAGATGACAGAAGATCTGTACTAAAGGAAAAATCTAATTGTCTATTAAATCTTGAGAGATATGCTGAAGCACTGGCATGTCTCGAAGAAATTTTAGACGAAGAAACAGATGATCCCGATATCTTCTTCAAAAAGGGAAATGCCCTCGGAGGTCTTGGAAAACCATTAGATGCATTAAAAGCCTTTGAAAATGCATTGGAATTAGATCCATTATATGTTGAGGCTTGGAACTCTAAAGGAGTTGCATATGGACTTTTAAAATACTATGAAGATTCGATTATATGTTTTGACCATGCCATCGATATTGATCCCGATGATGACAGAGCATGGTTTCTTAAGGCAAAAACCCTATCAGCAATGGGAGATTTAGGAAATGCCCTAGAATGTTACGACAGATCCCTTGAAATCAACCCAATAAACAAAGAAGCATGGTACAGGAGAGGTGTGGTTTTATACGATCTTAAAATATTCCCCGCATCAATAGAATCCTATGATAAGGCCATTGAAATAGATGAAAATTATGCTGAAGCATGGAACGGTAAAGCACTTTCACTCTATGAAATAGGTGAACACAAGGAAGAAATAGACTGTTACAACAGGGCAATTAAAATTAAACCCAATTTTTCAGAGGCATGGACCAACAAGGGTGCAACCTATTTAACCATGGAAATGGATGATGATGCATTAAAATATCTTGATATGGCACTCAAATTAAATCCTGAAGATCATAATGCATGGATGAACAAGGCCAGCGTACTCATACGTCTAGAAAAACTTGAAGAAGCAATAGAATGTTGTGATAAAGCTTTAAAAATTAAACCAATATTATTACCCGCATTATTTCTTAAAATACGTACACTTCAAACTCTTGAAAAGTTTCAGGAATCTATTGAAAGTCTTGACAAAGTACTTGAACTGGAACCTGAAAATGATGAAGCATGGTTTTTAAGGGGTATTTCATTGGAATATATGAATAAAATCGAAGATGCACTGGAATCATTTAACAGTGCCATTGAAATCGATCCTAAAAATGTTGGTGCATGGTACTTCAAGGGAAGATCCTTGATGTATTTAGGTAGAACTGAAGAATCCATAAAATGCTTTGAAATGGTTACACTGATGGACACTGAAAACTATGATGCCTTCCTTTTAATGGGTATCATGTTGTTAGAACTTGAACGATACAAGGAAGCATATGAGAATTTTGAAAAGGTTTTGAAATTAAATCCCCAAAATGAAGAAGCTTTAATTAAAAAAGGCCAGTCATTAGGATTCCTTGAAGAACCTGAAAGAGCATTAGAATGTTTTGAAGAAGTTTTAAAGATCAACAATGACAATATTGAAGCCCTAAATTACAAGGGAGTGGCTCTGAAACACATGCAAAAATATGAAGAGTCAATAAACACCTTTAAATCTTTAATAGATATGGAACCAGAGAATCCATGGGCATGGCATCAGATTGGTTTAGATTACAAAGAACTTGAAATGTATCAAAAGGCTGTAGAAGCCTTTGACAATGCATTGGATGTTGATCCTAATTTCATTCTTGGATATCTAGAAAAGGGTGTTACATTAGGTCTTAACAAACAATACCCTAAAGCATTGGACTGTTTCGATGAAGTATTATTAAAAGACCCTAAAAATCCAGATGCACTTCAATTTAAAAAGATGACAATGGAGTTTATGGATGAAAAGAATCAAGAATGAAATAAATCAATTCCCAATTTGGATTATAAATAATTAAGGTGAAAAAATATGGACTACAAGGAATTACAAAGCTACATGGAACTAAGCCCCTTTGAGGTACAGTTTGAACTGACCAATATAGCAGGAAATTTCCGGGATCATACCCTTTTAAATGCAGGACGTGGAAATCCAAACTGGATAGCAACTACACCACGTTTAGCATTTTTCACACTAGGCATTTTTGCAATTGAAGAAGCTAAATGTAATTGTGAATATATTCATACCGGTTTCCACCCTGAAAAGGAGGGAATAGCCAAACGTTTCCAAGAATTTTCAATAAATAATCCTGATATGCAGGGGATGAAATTTTTAAAAGATTCAGTAGCCTATGGAATTGAAAAATTAGGATTCGAACCCGATTCCTGGGTTTATGAATTAGTTATAGGTTGTCTTGGAGATTTTTATCCCGAACCAGATCGTATACTGCCACATACAGAACAGGTTGTACAGTCTTTTTTAGGGGAATATTTATGTAACAAAGACGAAAAAATCTGCCACAGCTATGATTTATTTGCTACTGAAGGAGGAACTGGTGGGATTATATATGTTTTCAACTCTCTAATGGAAAACAAACTAATAAAACATGGCGATAAGATTGCCATTGGATCACCAATATTCAGCCCATACCTCGAGATTCCACATTTAAATGATTATAATCTTGAAGAAGTAGAGATATTGGCAGATGTAAACGATGAATGGCAATATCCGGATTCAGAGATAGATAAACTTAAAGATCATTCTATTAAAGCATTTTTTGTGGTTAATCCAGGTAATCCTCAGTCAAGAGCCATAAGAGACGAAACTGTCCAACGTATCGCAGATATTGTTAAAAATGATAATCCCAATCTTATAATCATAACAGATGATGTTTATGCATCTTTTGTCGAAGGTTTTCATTCATTAATGTCTGTAATACCCTCAAACACCATATGTGTATATTCGTTCAGTAAACATATGGGTTGTACTGGCTGGAGATTGGGGGTTGTAGCCCTTGCCCAGGATAATAGAATTGATAAGATGATATCTTCACTTCCAGATAAAGATAAAAATAAATTAATTGAAAGATATCAGAGCATAGATTTAAAACCAGAAAATATGAAATTCATAGATCGTTTAGTTGCAGACAGTCGTTCTGTAGCACTTAAACACACAGCAGGTTTATCATTACCACAACAAACTCAAATGACACTATTTTCCCTGTTTTTCATTATTGAAGACAATATATCCTATATTAACGGAACTAAAAAAGCACTTAATGGACGTATCCACATATTATACAAAACTCTTGGACTGCCATTAGACTACGACAAAACAGCAACAAACTACTATGCAATTATAGATCTACTCGAACTTGCAAGGGACAAGTACAGTAACCACTTTGCAGATTGGATGGTAGAAAAATATAATGCATTAGCATTTGTATTTGCACTTGCAGACAAAGAATCAGTTGTACTGCTGCCCGGTGCAGGATTTGATGCCTCGAGTTGGTCTGTGAGAATTAGTCTTGCAAATTTAAGGTATGAGGCTTATGAAGAAATTGGTAAAAAAATGTTAGAAACCTTGGAAACAGCCTACGAAGATTATCAGATCAGCACCAAAAAATAAAGTATTTATTAGATGAAATTCTTCTAGAATTTTAGAGATTAATAAATACAAAAATTTTTTTAAAAGTGAGAAAAGTGAAATATGATCAGCTTTTAATGGTTTTATTATTATTTTCAGTTTGTATTATCCTATCAACAAGTTTTGTTTCTGCTGCAAATAATACAAACATCCATCCAGCCAATACTACTGTTCTTACTTCAAATTCATCCCCCGATACTAGTCCACCTATAACAACAAGTACAAATCCTGGTAAAAGTGCTCTTAACGTTCCTGTTAATCAACATATTAAGATTACCTATAATGAACCAGTAAAATTTGAATCCAGCTGGATTGAACTTAGAAATAGTGATGGAAAGTTGATCCCAATTACAAAATCCATAAGTGGCAATACCTTAACTTTAATACCTACAAGTCCATTAAATATGAGTACCACCTACACTGTTTCGGTACATACAAAGAGTATTTCTGACTTGGCAGGTAATGGAATAGCTGTTAATTCTTTTAAATTTACAACTGCCATCAGGATCGATATTATCAACACCAAAACAGGTGGAAATATTAAAAAAAATTCTGTACTGTATAATTATATACCAAAAACGGTTTTATCAGCACAAATAATTTCAAAAGCTAAAACAGGAACTCCAATAGTCACATTTGGAGATAGTAATGGACCTAAGATTTTAATTGTAGCAGGAGTGCATGGTAATGAATTACCAGCCCCTGCAGCTGCAATGAAATTAATAAATTATCTTAATGGGAAAACAATCCATGGTACAATCTATATCATTCCCTTTGCAATTCCCTACAACTCTGCACATACCCTGCGATACTGGAAGGGTCAAAATCCTAATATGGTTGCCAATGTTTATGGTACTCCAACCAACATAATTGTGAATCTAGCAATGAAACTACATGTTAATGCACTTGGAGATTTCCATTCATCTCAACCCGGCGGTGTGCCTGGAAAGGATGCAATATTCTGCACAAAGGCACCAACATATAAAAGCTACGAGATAGCATCATATATCAGTAAAAATACAAAAACATCTCTTATTACCTATAAAACTGCAGGCGTAGAGTATCCTGGAGCATTAGAAGACGAATGTAATTTACATGGTGTACCTGCTGTCACATGTGAAGTTCTTGAACAACACGGCAAATTATCATCAGATAAACTAAATAAATCATATAGAGAAATGATAGCCCTTTTAACTTATTATAACATCCTTTAATAATATTTAAATTTAGGAATAGTAAATAATTGGTACGTAAAATAATTTGGAACTAATTTTAAAAACTGATATAACTAGTTAATATCCTAAAAATAATTTTTACATCTTTTTTTAATAATATATCAAAAATGGATAATTCAACTTCATGAAAACTTTATTTTTAATTTGTTTATTATTTAAATGATGTTGCTATCTGTAAAGTCTGTAATCTATTTATTTAACATTAAAAAAATTGTTTAAATAAGATCAATTCATTATAACATAATACCACTTACATACGAATAGAATAAAACCTCTCGAATTGGAACTGTCCTGAATATGATTAAATATTATGCCTATCCTATAGGATTATAGAAAATTTAAAATGAATCACAAAATAATCCTTTTAACGATTGTAATGATTACAGCATTGTTATTATGTGGTTCAGCTACAGCTAAAACTGTTAATTCAACAAATACAACTATTAATTTTATACTAATAAACTGGTTTCAGCAACACCATATCCAGATTTGGTTGTTAAAACTATAACAGTACATTCCACCGGTGTAAAATAGAAACCCATAATAGTAACAAATTCGATTAAAAACCAGGGAAATGTAACAGCTAAAGGTTTCTATGTAAATTACTACCTTAAAAACACACCATCGAATACTCCGATCTATATTGGAAACAGATATATAACACGCCTTGGAGCCGGTGCAACCAACACCCAAAACACCCAACTAAACATATCCACAAACATTCCAATTGCCAGCTATTACATAATGGCATATGCAGATATCACCAACCTAATAAAAGAATCAAACGAAACCAATAACCACAACTACAGCACAACAATGATTAATATTCTATCTACAGACAGACCAGTTTATATTAGTATAAATATTATTTAGGTAATAGGAGTGGATTCTCTATCTGGATCACTACAACGATAAATAGCTAATATCACATTTTTACAACAGTCTCACGATGATAACTTTACATCATTATACGGCACACCCGGAGGATTCCCAAATTTCCTAGACATAAATCATGATGGTATCTTTGAACCCGGAGCAGGGTATAATAATCAAACCAAAATAATATATCCCAATAATTTTACTGAAGAAGATGGAATATTAAATCCCAGAGCATTAATGAAAGAAAATGGTTACAGTTATCTATATCAAGAAAATGGAGATATTCAAACCATAATAAACGCAACATACAATTATTTAATGTCAATATGATAAAATAAAAAAATATAAAATATTTTATGATTCTATAAATTCATTTTAACCATTTATGATTTATTAATCCCAGCTATCCTTTAAGATAATTTCTTCGATTGTTTTCCGTGGTCTAGCATCTGGATCTTCATCAGGATATCCTAATGTTATCATACCAACTATTTTGATATTTTCCGGTATTTTAAGAACATTTCTAACTAATTTTTCATCATAGGCACCTAACCAGCATGTGCCCAGTTCAAGTTCTGTTGCTTGGAGTATCATAAATGATAATGCTATTGAAAGATCAACTGTGTAAGCATACTGTCCGCATGGCATAATCCTTTCCGACTCGGTTGAACATGCTGCAATTAAAACAGGAGCTTCTCCAACAAATTTTTGACCCATACATGGATCAACAAGTTTTATTCTTGTGTCTTTGTCCTTAACAACCACAAATTTCCATTCCTGACGATTGGCTGCTGATGGTGAAATTCTAGCAGATTCCAATATTTTGTTTAACTTGTCATCTTCCACAACTGTATCTTTATATTTTCTTATACTTCTTCGAACTTCTATTGCTTTTGAAACATCCATAATATACTCCTCCTATATCTACAATTTTTTTTTGATTAATAAACATATATAAATTTCAAATTCCATTTAAGCGAACTATTTCATCTAAAGGCCTTCTCATGGTTCTAAATGTATTTTGTGAGCTTTCAATATCTTTGTAACCCAATGCAATTCCAAGTACTATGCTTAATTCGTCTGGAATTTTAATTTCTTTTCTTATGATATTTGGATAGGCAACTAGATTCACTGCAGGTGCTGAATCAATACCATATTCCTGGGCTGCTAGCATGATACTTTGAGAGAGTGATCCTAAATCAAACATTGACCATTCAGAGAGTGTTGCATGCATGCATAAATATATTACTATGGGCGCTCCAAATAATTTGAAATTAAGTTTCCAAGAAGCTTCAATTGCTTCTTTATCTCCCTTGGATATTCCAATATGTTTGTAAAGTTTAATTCCAAGTTCTTTCATACGTTCTTGGTGTTGTACTGGCCAATCTGACATGAATGGAATATCTGGATCTATTGTCACATCACTTTTAAAACTTTTCATATAACCTTCTTTAATAGATTCCAACACATCCCCGCCTGCAATATATATTTCCCATGGTTGTGTATTAGCCCATGAAGGTGAACGTGTTGCATTTTCCATTATTTGAAGTATAATCACCCTATTAACCGGATCTGGTTTAAATGCCCTGCAGGTAAAGCGCGAATTCAAAGCTTCTAAAACATTCATATTATATACCTCTCCCAATTTGGTTAAATAAAGTAAATATGATTATTTTACTTTTTTTTTAATGAGTTTATTATGGAGTATTATAGTGTGTTATAAACATCTCTGATCATTTCTGATGTATGTTCGGTTAAAGGTTTTCCGTGTCCTGATAACATTATATTAGGCTCAAGATCTGTAATTTTTTTAACAGATTTTTTAAGTGCTTCTTTATCATTTATAAGAAATGAGGGAGGTCCACCAACCTTATTTCCATCATATGTGAGTGTATCTCCCACAAAAATAACACCATTATCAGAATTATATAATGCTATGCTCCCTGGTGTATGTCCTGGAGTATGTATAACCCTACAATTATCGACCATATCGTTTTCTTGTAGACTTATATCGGGTTTAATAAATTTGTAGCTGGTAAATATTGTCATCAATTTAGAAACAAATCTCATATAAATTGGGTCTGATGATGATTTTTCCCCAGAAATAATATCCATATCCTCTTTGTAGGCGGCTATATCTGCATTTGTTAATTTTTTTAGTTCATATAAACTACCGGTGTGATCAATATGGTGGTGTGTTAAAACTATCGTTTTAATATCTTCAGGTTTGCTTTTAAGTTCATTTTGAAGATACTTAATAATATTTTCCTGTTTCCCGGGTGTTCCTGAATCGATAAGTGTTGTTTGGTCGCCTAAAGCCAGATATGTATTTGCTGTTACTCCATCTATCCAATGTACATCCAATAAAATTTCCATTCTATACCCCCATTATAATATTGTAAATACATGTATTTTCAATTTGTTTAGATACTTACCCAGATAGATTATGGGTAGTTTTATTAGAAAGGAATTTTATTTATTTATATTATAAATTAACTATTATTTAAAAAAAACTTTGCAATTTGATTGTTATCCTATTTATCGGAGGTTTTTATATGCATATATTTTATGTTGCAGGTGCAGTTGTACTCTTAATGCTTGTTCCCCTTTTATTGTACAGTACCACCAAGTTAGCAAAAGGAAATAAAACATCAACCTACTTAACAGCATTATTATGTTTCCTGGTTGGTTTAGGAACACTTTATATCGGACTTATCTAATCTTTTTTTTTACAGACAACGATTTTAAACCCTTTATTTTATTACCTGTCTTTGATGATCTGCAAATATTAGTTTTTAGATATCTTCGATTAATATTTAAATGTTATAATTGTTTTGAAGTTAAGAATATTCAAAAAAATATTATTTTCTATGTATTATATTCTAAATTTCTTGTTCGTGTTTATCACTTAGCCTGATATTCCTCTCATCATTTAAATGGGAGGATTGTAAAAGAAGATCGATTCTTAAATTTAGAATACCATACTATATGGTTATAATATTGGTTTTCCTCACAGGATTCTTAGGATCATTAATATCAGGATTTATAATACTGGTTATCTTAACAATCCTATGTATCACGAAAGTACTAATATCACTTAGAGAAATGCCAAACAACATATGCAACTTATAAAAAAAGTGTATTACCCTAGATTTAATCTAGGTAATTTGTTCTAAAAATCCTATTTCACTGTTATTCTGATTATTTAAGAATATTCTACCTTTTTCTGTTAATTCAAGATTTGATCCATCATATTGTGATATATATTCTGTTTTAATGAATCCGTTATCCATTATAGAATCTAATATTGTCCTTAAATGTTCTTCTGAAAAGTTTGAAAGCATTGCATACGTGTTAAGCTTATCAAGCTTATACTTAAATATAAAAGGAGAATCATTTCCCTTTAATATAAGCATGAAACGTTTAACACCCATATCTATAGGAATTTCGGATAGACAATGCAATATGATCCTTGAGATTGCAGATTCATAATCCATTACCAGCCTATCCATCACAGGTAAACTTTCATCGGTTTTACAGTCCACAGAGCTTAAATAATCCTCTAACCTATCATAATACTTCATTGTAAAACCGCACTGGCAGACTTTCAAATCCTTTTCAGCATCTATATCAGCTAGTTCATAGTAAACATCACATTTTTTACATATCATAAAGGGCATTTGGGTACACCATCAATTAATTTATAAAATTATTTTTTTTAGTAATATTAAATGATTTAAAATGGTTGTAAATTATTCAAGAATTATCATAACAACCTACTACAATAAATAACATTATATTATTTAATAGATTACCATGTTTATCAAATAATTCTATGATAAAAAAGATATTCATATAGATTTTAGGGTGATGAAGTTAATGATTAAAGATAATAATAATGAAATATTTTCCAATAAAACATGTCCAGAAAGTTTGGATAATACTGAAAATTCTACAACCAATACAGAATGTGATAATACATTACTATATATTGAAGATCAATTCTTTGATATTGAAATTACAAAAAACAAGTTCATTGCCTACGAGAAAAAAAATTCAGGCACCAAGAGAACTGGCAAGGTTAAAGAATACAATATGGATGCTATGGAAAATATACACTTTGAATATCCTGTAACAATAGTAAATTTTGATTATCAAGGTAAAAAGGCAGTATACAGTTTCAATCCAAAAAATTATAATGCCTTAAAGGATTTAATGATAAAAATGGGATTTTATGATCCTAAAAAGGATGTAAAAGGTGAAGAAATAGATAGAAATGCTGCTTTAAAGGAATTTATTAATAAGATTATTTCCTATCTCAAGAGAATAAGATAAAATCTCAAGAATTAGATTTATGGTGATAAAATATGGATTTGGATAACGAATACAACAATGGAATTTCCTTTGATAAGATATGTCCCAAGTGTGGTGTTGGAAATCCTGATGAAGCAGATAATTGTATCGTATGCGATAAGGATCTGGAAGAAACAATGCTTTTTTTTGAAGATGAATTTTATGATATAGAGTTAACCAATGATTCATTCATAGAGTATCGTAAAAATTTTTATAAAACACGCAGAACTGGTAAAGTTAAGATATTCAATATCGATAAAATGGAAAAAATTCGTTTCGGACATCCTATCACACGGTTCACATTTAATTATAATGGTAAAAAAGAGGTATATGCCCTTAAAGCTGAGAATTATAGGTCTTTAAAGTATTTAATGATAAATATTGGAAAATTTGAGGAATAAAAAATATTCCCATATTTTCATTTATTACTGGTTTTAAATGATCTGAGTCTGTTTAGGGCTGCTATAAATTCAAATATTCTTGGTCGTGCCAAGTTATGTGGATACCTCCGTCCACTTGGAGCCAATATATCCAGTCCATTTTCAGCAATGTCCTGTTCAATAATTCCTATCACATCATTCATTGAATGTTTACCATCCATATAGTTTTGTGCATGGTTAATTGCATATGCTATTGCACGTGTTTGGCTGGTGTCCATTAACTGTTCAACCTGCGAAAGATCGATACTTTCAACTCCCAGAAGTATGTTGTGTATTCCACGCACATCAAGCTTAAGCTTACGGCCTTTATATGGTTTAACACTTTCAGCTTCAGGAAATCTATTTCTAAATTTGAATTTAGAATTCACTTCCCTCTTCCTATTAATTGGTAGTTCATCCTTTACTTTCATTGCATCTTCTGTTGCATCTTCAGGCTTGTAATTGTCCATCATCACAACTGTGTCTGCAACTTCAAAGTAATCGCCTGAACCTCCCATGACTATCACAGTAGATGTGTTATATTCAGTGTATATCTCCTGAACCCTGTCAATAAATGGTGTTATTGGTTCTTTATCTTTTGAAACCAAACGTTGCATTCTTTCATCCCTTATCATAAAGTTGGTTGCCGATGTGTCCTCGTCAAAGAGTAACAGTTCTGTTCCAGCTTCGAGGGACTCAACAATATTTGCTGCCTGTGAAGTTGAACCCGAAGCATTCTCTGTTTTAAACTCAACAGTGTTCTTATCCATTGGAGGATTATGAATAAACGAACTTATATCCACATTCTCTATTCTCCTACCATCCTCTGCACGGATCTTAACAGCGGTTGGATCTGTTACAACCCACTCTCTTCCATCCCTAGATATGTGATTATATACACCCCTCTCAACAGCCTGGAGGAGTGTTGACTTACCATGATAACCTCCACCAACAATTAAAGTAACACCTACAGGAATCCCCATACCTGTGATGGGGCCATTGTTAGGAGTATCAATAGTAACTGAAAGGGATTCGGGTGTTTTAAATTGAACAGCATTTTTCAGGGGTTTATCAGATACACCACTCTCCCTTGGAAGTACAGAATCATCCCTAATAAATGAAACCAACCCCAAATCTTTGATTTTTTGTCTTAAGAAATTTGCATCTTCGTATAGTTCAACTTCTTCCATTAAATATTCAGAATCCAAATTTTTATAGAAACATGAATCCTTAACAATCCGGGGCAGTACTTCACCTAACAATCTTGAAGCTTCTAAACCCATGACCCGCCTACCTCTAGCTGGTAATCCAATTGAAAATCTTATTTCAAGTTTACCAGGCCTGATATTTACACAGCTTCTCTCTAATACTTCCTGTCCACCGCTGTCAATCTGTATCACACCACTTTTACCGCTTCCACCCCTGATCTTTCCATGTTTCCTTATTGATGAATTGAATACTCTGGCAATAAAATCAGATACAACTATCCTCTGATCTTTAGTTTTAATTAATTCAGGTGGAAATTGTGCACTTTCATCTACTATAACTCTTAAAAGTGATGGACCTGCAAATGGGTCCCTCTGAACATGTTCAATGTGTAATACAAAAAATTCAAAGTTATAACTTCCTTTAATATCATTATAGGCTTTATAACTATGCCCATCTATTCTTTGAAGTATTTTATGAAGTTCTTTACTATGTTTCATTGTTTATCCTTGATTATTCAAATTTTTTTGTTATTCTAAAAAAATTATTGGGCAAATAAATCCTATACTGAATTCCAGGAATTAAACTAATATTATCTTGACTTTGATTAGATTTAACCCTTTCTGGCTATTACAATGTAGCCTTTGGTTTTGTTTCCATGAAATGTTGTAAATACTGTTTCATGAAAGTTTTCAATGGTGAAATTCTTCACAAGATCAATTAATTCCTTCCTTGTGTAATGATGTACAGTGAACATATCCTCTCCATGGGCCTTTGAATTTTCTTTTACAATAAATGTACCTAATTCCATGGTTGATATATAATCTCTTCTGTACATTTCTCTGTAATGTAAATTTTTCCAGTTCAATCCAAAATCCGCCAGATATAATATTCCATTCTTTTTTAAAACCCTGTGTGCCTCTGATAAAACTTTTATCCGGTCTAATGGTGAGATTATGGTGGTAAGAAATGCCTGTATAATACATGCATCAAATGATTCGTCTGTATATGGAAGATCCATTGCATTGGCTTGGTCAAATTTAACTTTTCTACCATGGTTTTCACATGATTTGGAAGATTCGAGTGCTGTATCTACTGCGTTCTTATTTATATCAAATCCTGTTACGTTGTATCCTAATTTTTGAAGTTGGAATGCAACTCTACCCCAGGCACATCCAAAATCCAGTACATCTGAATTCTTAGAAACTGCTTTGAAGAATGATCCATGAATTTCTACTGTAGAAGGTGTTTCTTTCCCTTTGAACTGATTCCATCCGGTACCCGTTTCCATGCATAATTAATTTGTTTTCAACATGTAAAATTGTTTTTATAAGTTGACTATTTATGTAATAACAAAGAGCTTATTATAATCACAAATAATATTATTAAAAATATTTTGAGGATCATTAATGCAAATTCAATACACAATATACTCTTTAATACTCATAATAAGTGCAATAATAAGTCTTATTTTAGCAGGGATAGCATGGAAAAGACGTGGTGTTAGTGGTGCCATATATCTATCTTTATTATTTATTTTAATTGCAGAATGGTCATTGACAAATGCTTTTGAACTTGCTTTTGTTGATATGGCCTCAAAGATGCTCTGGTCCAAACTGAGCTACATAGGCATAACAACTGTGGCCCCATTATGGTTTTTATTTGCCCTTGACTATACACAGAATCAGGAAGTTATTAAAAGACCTCGGGTTTTTTTCCTTTTTTTAATTCCTGCGGCAGTAATATATCTAGCATTTACAAACGAATATTATGGCTTGGTATGGCCAGTTATAATACCTGTAACTACTTCCCAGGGAGTTATGATTGTATATGGACACGGGCCGGCAGCAATTACATCGGCAATATATTCATATATTCTTATGCTTGCAGGACTCGTGTTGGTGGGACAGAATCTTTTTAGAACATCCCATATCTACCAACGTCAGGCCATTATAGTTTTTATAGCTGCATTAATAGCCCTTTTAAGTAGTTCAATATATTCTGCCGGTCTAAGTCCATTCTACTTCGATCCAACCCCGCTTGTCTTAACCATATCTGGAATTCTTATACTTTGGAGTATAGTCGATTACAAGCTTCTGGATGCTATGCCACCTGCCTACAGAAGCCTTTTTGATAGCATGAAAAATGGTGTGATGGTTCTTGATCCTCTTGAGAGGATAATGGATTTTAACCCATCTGCAAAAAAACTTTTTAAATTAGACAACACATCCTTCGGTACCAATGCAGACCATAATCTTAACATGTGGGGTGAAATATCTCCCAAAGGGGAAAAAGAAGGATTGATTAATATAAAAATTGATGAACCTGTTAAAAAATGGGTTGAGGTTCAATTCACTCCTATTTACAAACGAGGATTATTTTCTGGTTGGATCTACATATTTGAAGATATAAGTAATCGAAAAAAAGCAGAAGATCTCATAATTAAATCAGAGAAGAAGTACAGGGATCTGGCTGATCTACTTCCCCAAACTGTTTTTGAAACTGATATTAATGCAGATCTAACCTTTATGAATGTTTATGCCTTTGAAATGTTCGGATATTACCCGGAGGATATTGATAATGGTTTGAATATTTTAGAACTTATTGTTGAAGAGGACAGACCATTATCCCGTGATAAGATTAAAACCGTGCTTAAAGGACAGGTTACAGGTGATGAGTACACAGCACAACGTCATGATAAAAGCCTTTTTCCCATTATGCTTTATTCAAATCCTATATTCAATGATGATGTCCATGAAGGTTTTAGAGGTATAATAATAGACATATCTGAACTTAAAAATGCTGAAGAGAAGATTTTTGCCTCTTTAAAAGAAAAAGAAGTGTTACTTCAAGAAGTTCATCATCGGGTTAAAAATAATATGCAGATAATTTCAAGCCTTTTATCCCTTCAGGCTAATCACACCGGAAGTGAAGATGCTGCTGAAGTTCTTAAGGAAAGTAGGGGACGTGTTAAATCCATGGCCATGATCCATGAGAAGCTTTATCACAGCCATAATCTTAGTAGTCTTAATATTGGTGAATACTTGAATAATTTGGTTAATGATATTTTAAGTTCCTATTCCCGTGTTTCAAGTCGTATCACATCCAGTTTTGAGGTGGATGATATTTATTTGAATATTGATACTGCTTTACCAATGGGATTGATTGTTAATGAACTAGTTTCAAATTGTATTAAACATGCATTTCCAGATGGAACTGGTAATATAAATATTAGTCTGGTCTCTGATAAAGAGGAATATATTTTAACTGTTTCCGACAATGGTATTGGATTATCAGAAGATGTTGATCCATTTGAATCAAATTCTTTAGGGCTTAAATTAGTAGATAGTCTTTCAGTACAGTTAGAAGGTGAGCTCAAAGTTGATAGAAGTGTGGGAACGGCCTTTATATTGAAGTTTAAAGAACTTTGATTTTTGTATGTTTTAATAATTCTATTTTATTTTTTTTAAATAATTTAATTTAATACTAATTGCTATCTATCCACGGGCTATTTCAATAGGAATTACTTTACCCCAAAACATCACCAAAGAAAGGTTAATTAATGGTAATCTGAACTACGATAAATTTAACAATAAAATCAACAATTATTACCAGCAATTTATGTGATTTATCAGATTGTGGTGGATATAAAGCCTTGGCAGTGCCCAAATCTAGAAATATACACAATGAGATATTTAGTTCTCTCCATTACATGGCTGCGAGTAATGCTGATCTAGGTGGGATTGAAAGAAATATGTTTATAACCCCCGAAGTAGGTGTGGGAGTTAATTGGGGTACTGTTCTTACTGATGCTCCTCTAGATGTTATCTGTTCAGATTTATGAATATTTCTAGATTTCCTACCCTATATACTACTATTTTTTTTATTTTTTTTAATGGCCCAGTGCACTTATTTTTCTAAGGTTGGTTACTACTTCAACTAATGCATCTGCAATTGCATCAACATCTTCCATTGTATTAAAACGACCCAGTGTTATTCGGAGTGATCCATGGGCCCTTTCTGGATCTCCACCTATTCCCAGTATAACATGACTTGGTTGAAGTGATCTGCTGAAACAAGCCGAACCTGTGCTAACAGCAAACCCTCTCATGTCAAGATGTAATGTAATAGATTCTCCTTCAACATATTGGAAGGTTATATTGGCATTTTGAGGTGATCTTAAAAGAGGATGGCCGTTTAATATTGTTTTTGGTATTTCAGAAAGCACGCGTTCGATTAGATGGTCTCGAATATTCTGGATATTCCTATTTTCTTCGGTAGTTATTAGTTCAACTGCCTTTGCAAATCCCACTGCACCGGGAATATTTTCAAGACCTCCACGTTTATTGAATTCTTGAAAACCGGTGTCAAGCCATTTGGTTATGGATGTTCCCTTTCTTATGTAGAGTGCTCCAATACCATTAGGGCCGTGTATTGTATGGGCAGATATGGTTATAAGATCCACTGGTATTTCATTAACATCTAATGGAACCTTGGTAAAGGTGTGAGTGGCATCTGTATGGAAAATTATATCCTTTTCCTTGCATATTGTACCAATAGTTTTTATATCTTGTAAAGTTCCAATTTCTTGATTTGCATGTTGTACTGATACAAGGATTGTATCATCTTTTATTGAATTTTTGAGTGTTTCTGGATCAACTATTCCATGTTCATCCACATCAAGATATGTGACTTCAAATCCCTGTTTTTCAAGGCTTTTTGCACTGTTTAAAACAGGAAAATCTTCTATGGCTGATACTATAATATGTTTACCTTTCTTGTCTTTAAGTGAAGTTACAACTCCTTTAAGAGCAGTGTTACTGGATTCGGAGTTTCCAGATGTAAAGATTAGTTCATCTTCTCTTGCACCAAGTTTGGTGGCAATTATTTTTCTACTATTATCTAGTGCTTCTTTTGCTTCTATACCCATTGAATATCCTGTTTCTGATGTGGGTATTGCATAGGTTTCAAAAAAATAGGGATTCATGGATTCTAACACCCTTTCATCCATTCGGGTAATTGAAGCGTTATCAAGGTAGGTATATTTTCTAGGCATTGTTTTCCCTCCAAAAATGTTCCAATCTGAAAATTTTTTTAGATCTATTATAGCTTTTATATGAATAGTGTGATCTTCGAATCCCTTGCTTCGTTTACATATGTTCCAACTGCACCATATTCATCAATTATATCCTGATTCAGATCTTTTTTGTCGATTCCCATGATCTCCATGGTCATTTCACATGCTATTACCTTTCCGCCTAACTCTCTGAAATCATTTAATAATCTTTCGAGGGATGCAACATTGGCTTTTTTCATTCTTCCCTTTATCATCCATTTACCAAGCCCTAAGAAGTGCATCTTTGAAAGCGGCCCTTTCTCAAGCCCATCCTTCTGTAGGCGTTGAAGTCCCCAGAATGTGAAAAATAGAGATGCTTCCATTCCCATTGAAAGAGCACCGTTTGAAACTATTAGTGCACTGTATATTTTGTCCATATCTCCACTATGCACAATTATAGTTGATTTATCAGGTTTTTTTAAGTCATCACCCATTTTCTCATCCTCATAAAATATTTTTTTTATTATATTTATTTACGAATCTTAATCTTCCATACTCCATCCTTCTCATCCACATCAACCAGTTCAGAACCCAATGCTTCAACAGCCATTGGAATTTCCTTTTTAGATGCAGGATGTGTACCTACAACTTCGACAATTTCGCCAGGAGATGCCTTTCTCAGTGCCTTTCTCAATTCAACTAAAGGTACTGGGCATGTTTCGCCTGTAACATCTATTTTTAATTCTGTCATTGAATCCACCTCTCAAATATTTTGAATAAATAATTGTTGATATTATTATTTGTTTTTTGAAGCATAAATTTTTTTTATTTAGAATCCTATTTTATTCCCACCCACTCCCAGATATAAACACCAAAACCGGTTTATAATTAGATTAAAGCCATAATAAATTAATATTAAGTTTAATATAATTTAGTTAGTGCTTTTCTAGGTCATTTGTTTTTCATATTGACTCCAACTCCATTATATAACAATTGTTATATAATTACTTATATATTTTCTCCTGAAATAAAAAGTAATAAACTGTTAAAGGAACGTTAACATCAAAAATAATATTAGCTAATTTTTAGATATGAAGTAATGGTGATAAAGTGACAAAAATTCTGTTATCCTATAATATTGACAATAATTCGCCCTACTATATTGGAACAACCAAACCGACTATAACACCAAATACCCAGATTGAAAATGGTGACGATTACAACAGTTATATAATCGAAGTTTTTAATCATTGCGGCACCCATGTAGATGCCCCTAGACATTTTATATCCGGTGCTAAGGAGATATCTAAATACGATATTGGGGAACTTTCCTTTGATAATCCCCTGATAATTGAATGTAAGAAGAGCCCTGGTAAGCTTATAACAGTGAAAGATATAGAAACAACAGATCTTACTGGTTTCGATTGCATACTCTTCAGAACGGGATTGGAAAAGTATAGGGAAGAAAATTTGAATATGTATCTGACACAGAATCCTGGTGTTTCACCCGAGACAATTCATTGGATAAGAAAAAATCATCAAAATATCAAATGCATAGGAATAGATTGTATTTCAATGGCAAGATACGACGATGCTGAAATTGCTAAAAAAACACATATAACTGCTTTTAAAATTGATGAATCCTATGGAGAACCTCTCCTATTTATCGAAGATATGAAACTTGAAGAAGTTGGTTCAGACCAGACCATTAATAATTTGATAATAGTTCCATGGCAGATAAAAGGAATTGACAGTGCACCATGTACAGTTATAGCAGATTTAGAATAACCTGTAAAAATATCTCGACTTAAAATTTTGAATAAACTGCCTAAACTTTTTATATTAAAAAAATATTAATGCTCCGGCCGGGATTCGAACCCGAGTCTTCGCCTCGAGAGGGCGGAATGATTGGCCGGACTACACTACCGGAGCAAGTGAATATTAAATGATCTAATTCAATCTATATAAATCTTGCTAAAAATTTAGAAAACTATCAAGGTGAATCCATTGAACAACAGAAATATGTCTATTGCTAAAAACTTTCATACTAACAATACAATAAAAAAGATTGAAGGTCCCATATTCATTGGAAGGACTTGGGCAGAGTATATTAAAATGTTCGATCTTAAGAGAAAAGATTTGTTTAACGATAGAATTCTGGATTGTGCTGCAGGTGCAAGTTCATTCACTGCTGAAATGTCAAAAAGGGGATATGAAGTAATAGCATTAGATATTTTATACGGTGAAGATCCAGATATTCTCTGCGCTAAATATCGTGAACATATGAAAGTCCTTATTGGAGGTTTAGCATCTGTTGATAGTTTTGTGTGGAATTTTTTCTCCGATATAGAAGATCTTAAAGAGAAAAGGGATGATGCCTGTAGAGAATTTATTGAGGATTACAGAAAAAATAGGGAAACCCATTATATCAAAGCAGATTTAAATTTTCTCCCATTTCCAGATAACAGCTTTTCAATGATTTTATGCTCACATCTACTCTTCATATACGACCACAGACTCGACTATAAATTTCATTTAAACATCATTAAAGAAATGATTCGAGTTTCATCAAACGAAGTTAGAATCTACCCCCTTGTAAAAAACAGGAAATTAAAATCAGATTTTGTGAAATGTATCATAAACGATATTCTTGATGTGGATATACAGATTGTGAAGGTGGATTATGAGTTTAGAAAGGGTGGTAATGAAATGATGAGAATAATAAAAAGTTAGGTTCCTATAATTTAAATGGAATTAAATAATATTGTTCCTACTATTTTTCAAATTACATATCATTAATATAAATATATACTAAAATGTGAATGTCTTCTTTTTTATTTGACTACTTTTATGCCTACTCTTTTGACTACTTTTTGTTATCCTGAATTTCAGGATAGTTCAATAATGTGACTTTTTCTAATTATGAACTTGTTGGAAATTGTAACTATTTTCATTGCAAATAATGAAATAAAATTATTGAACTTGCCAGTTGATCTACTTTAAAAAACTTTAAATATTACATTAAAAATTTAATTAATTAGTGAATAAACTTGAGTAAACAAAAGAAATGCCCCAAGTGTGGTTTTAAAGGCTCTATGAATAGTTTTCGTAAAAATGAACGCATAAATCATAAAAATGTAAAGAGTGTAGAACATTATTGTCCCAAATGTAAAACATGGGTAAAAATCGAAGATTAATAAAATATTGTAAATAATGCTGCAATTGCAAATATAATAAATGCCATTAAACGATGCCAAAAATGTGGATATGAAGGACCAATGGAATGTATTAGTGCATTAGGGGATATTGGAGAAAAATGTATTTGTCCGGATGTAATTATCAATTTGGAAATCTAAAAACTATGGATTTTTAAATAACCAGGATCCAAATTTCCTTTGTTTACACTTGCACTGTATGACCAGTTTTTTGTGATTTTATTCACATAATTTTAATAAAAAGTGTATATTGTTATGGAAATCCATTATAATTCGATGTATTTAAATAAATGGGTTTATAAACTATATAATGGTGATAAAATATGACTGAACTACCAATAGCTCCAATAGGAAGAATAATAAAAAATGCTGGTGCACCTAGAGTAAGTGAAGNNGAAGATGCAAAAGAAGCATTAGCAAACGTTTTAGAACAATGTGGAGAGGATATCTCTAAAAAAGCTGTGTTACTTGCAAAACACGCTGGAAGAAAAACTGTTCATGCATCAGATATTGAAATGGCAGTTAAACAAATAGGATAATAATCATTATTAATTTTTCCTATTTTTTAGGATATATTTTCTATTTTAGATCAAAATGAGTTTATATTTCAAAAAGTTGGAGTGACGAATGAAAGTTCGACAATCAATATACATAATTTTAGGAATAATTCTAATAATTTTATTAATAATTGTTTTAATGGCAATTCTTATACATATTGCAACAATACAGGGAGATTATGTTGTTAATTTACTAAAATAAAAAAAATTGGGATGGTTTATTATAAACCCGCCCTATCCACTATAACTTTTGCAACTTCTTCAGCTGATTTAAATGGAAAGTCATCAGGTTTAAGGACTTTACCAGCATCCCCTGCCGTTAATACAACATCACCCGATTTGCATGTGGTTTGTGCACCATCAGGTAAGGATCCTAAAAGTGTTTCAGGAGTATCTATTGGAAACTTAGCATGTGCCAATCCCTCAATTATCTGTGCTCGTATATCTTCTTTTACGCTCATTTCTTTATATCCTCCTAAATCTCAAAAACAAATCCATTATATAACTATTGTTATTCAAGAACGATATAGTTAACAAAATAGTAATCTTATTTTTTTGAACTTACTATTAGTGCTGGTTGTATATGCGGGAAATATAATGAAAGGAATAATAATTTTCATCATAGCACTGATATTAGAAGTACTAGCAGGAATCTTTTTACTAAGAATCATAGCGTATTATTGTATATCATAGTTTGGCTTTAGAGTATGTACGACGCTTATACCACTGCAAACACAACATAATCAAAATGAAATATTAATTTATTTTTTTTATAGATTTTTAAGCATACTGATAATAGTTCCCATATCTTCCACTATAACTAAGTGCCTCCGCATACAAAAATACTCCCTAAAAATACTTAGAATAATACAGTATAAAGAAAGACGAGAAAAAAATACACATATCAATCATTAAAAAAGAGAGTTAAAGATAGTTAATATCATATTTTAACTTAATCTATTTGAGGCTTATTAGTATAACTAATCATATTTGCCATGGGATAACTTACAATAGTTTGATTGTTTATAGCAACTTTGATAAGATAATTTTTTTCATCTATTTCAATTGCAGCGACTAACTTATCTTCAAAGTTTCCGCCCCTTCTTAACAATAATTCAGATCCATCCATATAGGAAATTAAAACCCAATCAACAAACATTTCATATCATCCCCAATACTATATTCTGTAAAATCTTCTTAATTTATTTTATTGGTACTATAAAATCCAATCATACATTCCATGAATGATTTATTGATTTAAAAAAAATTATTAAATTAATGTTTCATACCAATTAACTTGTCAAAAATATATGTTTTTCTTGAGGTTTAATTTTTTTAGCTAATTTTTCTTTTTCAAGCCTTCTTTGCTGTTTTTTTCTGTGGTTATATACTTTGTTATGGATTAACATTTTTTTTCTCCACTTAATTTTATATAACCACAAGGATAAATTTGTTTCTATAAATTCCTTCACATATAACGGGTTTTTTAAGAGAACTTATGAGAACTACCAAATTGATTACCAATTGCTAAACCGAAACTCAATTATTAATAAAAATTAACCTGTATCCAAAAAAGTATTTAATTTTTTGACTTTGAAATTCCGATTTTTGGGTAGTGTATTGGACATTGTTTGTTTTTAGTTAATGCTATTAGTATTGCGGTGTTTATTTGTCCGTTTTTATATGGTTTTATGATGTAACCATATGATTTTGTTTTTTTTGCACGTTTTAATATATCATCGTCAAAATAGGCTGTAGTGTATATGATGGGAGTATCATAGAGTTTATTTATTTGGTGGGTTGTGTCTATTCCGTCCATATCTCCTTTTATAACCATATCCATTAATATTACATCAGGAGTTCTTTCTTTTGTTAGTTTTATAGCATCTTCTCCATTATCTGCAATACCTATTACATTATAACCTAATTTTTCTAATTGATATTTTACATCAATTGCTAAAATAGTTTCATCTTCAACAATTAGGACCTTTAAATTTACCGTGTTTACAAACCCCCAAAAAGAATTAAATAATAATATACTAAAGGTATATTATTATTACCTTAATACAGTATATGTAAAAGGTACTATATTAAATTTTATCCAAAAAAGTAGAAAATTTATAATGATATTAATTTTTTTAAGAATTTTGTATAATTTCTGGACTTATTCCTAAATATTTCTGTGATTACTGGTTTTAGTCTTTGCTCTTTTGGTGGTTTATTAATGCTAGTTTTATGGCATTTTGTATTTCTCCATCGTTAAAAGGTTTGATGATGTAACCATGGGGTTTGGTTATTAATGCTCGTTCCAATGATTTATTATCAAAATAACCTGTTAGATATATAAATGGGATATCATAAACATCACTTATAGTTTGTGCTGTTTCTATTCCATCCAGATCTCCTTTTAGCCGTATATTCATTAAAACCAAATCAGGATTAGTTTCGCTAGTTTGTTTAATAGCATCTTCACCTGTAGAGGCAATGCCAACGATATTGAAACCAATATCTTCCAATCGCTGTCTTAAATCAGTAGAAACAATGTTCTCATTTTCAACAATTAATATTCTTACTTCA
>PMGM01000005.1 GCA_003158115.1 Methanobacterium sp. | reverse complement strand
CTTTTTTGTCTTAGTTATCCATGGCCAAATTTGAGAAATCTTCAAACCTAAAACATCATCATATATAACAGGTTTATATTTATGTGAATTAAAAATTTTATTTTCAAAATGTTTATTATCAATAACAGTTATTTTGTGAGATATCACATTAGATCCCACAGTGTAATCAGCATAAATCTCCCAAATACCCTGTGAAAATAAATTTATACCATTTTCATCCTTAGTTTTAACAATAAAAGTGTTCTTTAAAAAATGTTCATTTTCTTCATGGACTTCTCTTTTTACAGAAATCGTATAANNAATCCAACTTTTTTAAGACAAATTTTAATTTAGAATCAATAATTTTGTGATTTTCTCTTAAATTATATTTATTTAAACATATAGACATTTTTAAGCTATTTTTTCCCCAATTCAATGATAATAAATATGTTTCTAAACTTTTATTTGTTAAGTTTATATCCCCTGAAAAGGTGTTAAATAAATTGATTAGATTATTATCCAACACCTTACTTAAACTTATATTATTACCATTAATACTGCCTATTTGATCATTTCGACAATGTTTTAGGCTCCATTTTCCGATTTCTAAATTCTTTAACACATTATTTGGAATGATAGCTGAGAATCCTTGGGAATTAGTAAATTTATAGAGTATACTTTTGTTCAGTTTGACATTGTTATTAGATTTTGTTGGGATAGAAATTTTTTTGTTTTCNNGTGGGGATGGAAATTTTTTTGTTTTCATTCTTTTCGATGATCATAAGAGAATTATTCAATGTTTTATCATCAAACCATCCATCAAGATGTAATGCATCATTCTTAAAATAGGTATTAATTATTCCAGAATGTTTTGTTTCTACATTAAAACTTAGATCTCCCATTGCATTATATTCAAAAAAAACATTGTTAAAAGATGCAAGATATGTTTTTGGTCTTGGTTTTTTGTTTGAACTTCCTAAAATTATATTCCTATCTATTCCAAGCATTTGGAGATGTATTATAATTATATATCTGCCTGATCCTAATTCTAAAAATTTGGGGTCATTTAAATCAATATTTATGTTATAACCACTCCAATCATATACATAGAAGGGATTTCTTGTTAAATAATAAATAGCTCTGATCCATAACTTTGGAGTCAACTCGGGAATTTTTATATTTTCTATATTTAATTCCAAATCTCTGCCATTTACAGTATTTACGAGTTTAGCTTTAAATTTTACTTTATTCTTCCTATCAAAATTGATTCGGTTAATGTATAGATAGCCATCAATTCTTAAAATTCCATTAGAAATTTTTATTCTATTTATTTTCCTGACTTCAGAACCTGTGTTAAGTTCTTTTGTCATTTCAGTACATTCTTTAGGTATCCCTTTAAATGGGAATTTTCCAAAAAAATTATCTCCAATTAAAACTACTTCCAGATTTGCCATACCCTTTTTTTCGAAAGCAATTGTTTGAAGAAGCGATTCTAAATCTCCCATCCCAATAAAGTAGTATTTAATTCGATCCAGAGCCATCAAGTCTTTAAAAACATATTTTGGTATATTTTTAATATATTCTTGAACAGTTGAAATAAATATTTTTTTATATTCGTTATCAGCTTGATCTAAGATGTTTATATAAAGTTTCAAGTCTAGATCCAACCATTTAAAATATTTATAATATATTATTGTTTCATCTTCAACATTTTCTTCAATGAACTTATCTACAACCTTTAAAGCATTTAATCTGTCATAGAAATTATTTATATCAGTCCTTTGTTGAGTTGAAGATTTGTTAGTGCCTTCTCTTCTACGCCAATAATAAATATCATCACTTAAAATAGCTGTTGATTTTGATTTGAAATGTGCGAAAAATGTTAATGGAATATCCTCATATATTACGTCTTCTGGAAATTTAAGTTCATTTTCTTTCCAAAATTTCATTCTAAATAATTTATTTGTTGAAGTTGTATCATAGATTAATTCAGGATTATTGATTATAGTTGTATTTTTAATATTTTCCTTGAATATCTTGATATGTAAACCTGAATCATAGATACCTTTTGAATCAAATCGTTTTACATTTCCTATTACTATATCTCGTTCTCCATTTCCTGATAGTGCATATAATTTTTTGTATGCATCGTTGGAAACAAAATCATCACCATCTAAAAATGCTATATATTCCCCTTTAGCAAATGAAATGGCATAATTTCTTGCTCGGCTTTGTCCACCATTCAACTTATTGAAAAGACAAAAATTATCATATTTATCCACATATTCTAATGCTATATCTCCACTAGAGTCTGTTGAACCATCATTAACCATTAAAACTTCTATTTCTTTTAAGGTTTGATGAACTAATGAATCTAAACATTCTCTAAGATATTCTTCTATATTGTAGATGGGAACAATAATACTAACTTTAATATTGCTTGACATTTATTTTTCCTTTGTAAATTATTATGTTGTTAATTGTGTACAAATCTCAAATTTTATGACTTTTTGATCTATATAAAAAATTATTGTAAATTAATTTCAATATATATAATTTATCTGGAAGTTATTAAATAATATTATTTTATTAAACATCTTAAAAAACAAAATAATTTCAATTACTATCAAATTCCTTGATTAAAGTATGAGCATATTCCCAATCACTTTTATCATCTATTTCTGTCCATTTTAAACCATTTGT
>PMGM01000058.1 GCA_003158115.1 Methanobacterium sp. | reverse complement strand
ATTTGCAACGAGTTAGGTATAGAATCAAATGAATTAGCTGGTATATCTGCATTAGATCCAAGAATTGGTATTTATGGAACAGTTCATGGTAAAGCATTCGGTGGAGAGTGCCTTGAAAAGGATTTACAATCTTTTATTGAATTTTCAGATAAGATTGGAGAATTTAAACTATTAAAAAGTGTCAATGAAGTTAATAAAAAAATGAAAAAAGAATATGGTCAAAGAAATTAAAAAATTTATAAAAAGAGCCATGCATAGAACAATANNTTTCTTAATCATATTAATCTCCTTATATATTTTGTTTGTGTTAGCTTAGGCATAGAACAATAAATTAAATATTATATCTTGATAAATGGGAGAATAATAGAATCATTTATTTATTATTGATAATAAATTAATTTGTATTTATAATACTTTTAAAACGACTATGAAATACAAATTGGATTCACAAAATTTTGTTTTACATTTTTTATATAAAAAATTAAATTTATCTTAAATTCTGAAAATAAGATTTATAAAATGCATATTTTAAATTAAAATACAAATCTTTAACTAAAAATTGAATAGAGAGTCAATAATGTATAGCGCAAAATACAAAATAAGTGTGATTATACCGATTTATAATTCAGAAACATCCCTAAAGCGTTGCTTAACTAGTATCATCAATCAAACCTTGAGAAATATTGAAATTTTATGTATTAACGATGGGTCAACTGATAACAGCGAGAAAATAATAATGGATATTTCTAAAAAAGATGAACGTATTAANNCTGGTTCAGGACCTGCCAGAAATAAAGGTCTCGAATATGCGGAAGGGGAGTATATTTCATTTATAGATTCAGATGATTTTATTTTAGATGATACTTGTTATGAAAAGATGTATAAATTTGCATCCAAAAACGGTGCAAATCTTGTGAGTGCTAACTTAAGATTAATTGATAATAATGGAGAACTTGGCAAACATCCTCATTGTTTTGAAGTTAAAAATGATTCATCCATTTTTCCCCAAGATTATGGGGTTCCATGGTTTTTTCAAAAAAATTTATACAAAAGCCAATTCCTAAAAAATTACAATATAGTATTCCCAGATTATAGAAGGGGACAAGATCCAGTATTTTTAGCAAAAGTATTAACAAATGTCGACTTAGTTTATTGTATACCTCTAGNNAGTCAAAGAATTAGATTATATAAATCATTATAATGATACTTTAAAAATTTTAGAATTAAATGGTTTTGATAAAACATATTTAGAATATAAAAAGATGATGCACGATTTTTTTATTTATCATAAAAAAGATTCATCGATAGAATTTTTGGAAGAAAACATTAAAACCGTTTTTGGAGAGGATAGTCACGTTTTAAAGGAATATAAGATGAGATATTCTTTGTATCAAAATGAGGGTATGAGTAATGGTCTTACATCGTCATTATTGGACGAGAATAATAATAAAGAAGAAATTGACATATTTAATCCAAAAAAAATATTTACCATAACAATGGTTAAAAATGAAATGGATATCATAGAATCTTTCATTCGTTATAATCTTAACATAGTTGATGGAATGATTATATTAGATAATAATAGTACANNAAAATGATCAAGAATGAAGGATTGGCTGTATTTTATATTGAAGATAAGAATGGAAAATTTGAACAAGATAAAAAAATGACAGAATTACTAAAAATTGCTGTAGATAAGTTTGATGCGGATATTATCCTTCCTTTAGATGCAGATGAATTTATAACATCCAAATATCTTGAAAATCCTCGAAAAATATTAGAACAACTTGAATATCCTAACTATTATCTGGTTAAATGGAAAACTTATGTACCTGATTTTGGTAAAAACATTTATAAAAAATTCATACCCTCACAAATAACTTTTGTTAGAGATGAGAATTTAGAGAAATTTTATAAAGTTATTATACCTAAAGAACTTGTTAAAACTTTTTCTGTTGGATTAACCTTTGGAAATCATGATATAATCTATGATCAAGAATATGAAAATTTAATAAAGGGTGTAATAAATTCAGAACTATCAATATCACATTTTCCCATACGGTCAAAGGAACAAACATTATCTAAGGTTGTTGTAGGATGGATTAATTTACCTTCAAAAATCAAAATGTCACATTTAAAGATGAGTAATTTTCATTGGCAAAATATGTTTAAATGGATAAAAGAATACGGCAGAATAACAAATAAAGATGTAACCCAATTTGCAAAGAAATTTGCATTAGAAAACGATGTTACAGAAATAACTATTAAAGAAGATGCAATGAATTTATCATTTTGTAAAAATATTAAAATCAATTACACTAATAACAAAGTACTACCAATTCCAAATATATTACAACAATTTGATGTCACTTATAAAAGATCTCATGAAAAAGAGCAAATATTATTAAATAAAATTGAAGATTTAACATTGAAATTGAATGAGTTAAATAATTTGAAGCTTTTAGAAGAGAAACATTTAAAAAGCAAAATATTAACATATGAAAGTAGTAAATCGTGGATTATTACTTTACCATTACGTAAACTTGGTATTATTATTCGAAAAATGTTTAATTGGTAATCTATTGATTTAATAATTTTTGAAAAAATTATCATAACTACAAATAAACAAATTTACTGTGTATAATTAGTAACTAATGAATTAAAAATTAATAGATATTATTTTTTTAATGTTAGGTGTGTTTTATGCTTAAAAATAATTTAGAAGAATTTGAAGCTTTAAAAAATAGGATAAATAAAGAACGTGAACAAATAGAATATTTAGATGATAAGGGGGAATTTTTAGATAATATTGAATTTGGAGATTTCACGTATGGTAATCCAACAATATTAAGTTGGGGAGAAAATACAAAATTAAAAATTGGTAAATTTTGTTCAATTTCAATAAATGTTACAATTC
>PMGM01000003.1 GCA_003158115.1 Methanobacterium sp. | reverse complement strand
TCATCAATTTTATTGTATTTGTCCTTAAATGCCCTGTATTTTTATTCAAAGAAACTATGATCATATTCATTTATATCTTTAACTAAGTCTTCTAGGGTTTTAGATATAGTACATGAATCTCTATTACTACATCTGAAATCTTCGTGGTTCATTTCGTTATGATTATCAATCATTCTGCTCATAAATGTTTTATAAGATGCTTCTATCCTGTAAATGAATTTAAACTTCCAAGATTACTTTTTTTTTAGTTGATCATATCTCCATTTAAATTATGGTTATTTTAATAACTCAACATATCCCTTTTTAATATATAGTCGGCATTGATTTACTCAAGCTTAATGAGATGTTAAATTTTGATAAAAAATGTAACTGAGTTTCAGTTTATGGAATTAAGAGTTATGTATATCTAGTGATTGTTCGGCTAATTTGAACATTTCTTCGATTATGTTACTTTATATATTTAAAAGATTTCCAATTTTCCATATTTCTTTTAAATTCTTTGTCAATTTCTTGGAAAAAATTTTTAGTTTTGGTTTTATTAAAAATTTGTAATGTGTAGCTAAAACTATCTAATAGGCCTTTTTTTTGAAATTAGATTGTATGAATTATCGGGACAATATTCTATCTTTAAACTCATATTTGATAGTTAATATGACTGTAATATCCTTTATTCATGATTATTGTATCCCCAAGTCTCATTATACATAGTTCTTCTAAATTTCATAGTAAATTTCGAGTTATATGGAGATCCTTCATGGATCGAGAAAGCTAAAGGTTTTCTTGTTTTATTAATTGATGGCCAACGTAAGTTATAGCCTATATAAAACTTTTTGATGAACTGTAACTCCATTTAAATGGCTTATTTTCAAGGGATTTTGTCACTGATTTTTCTAAGAAACCAATTCAGATCAACCTGAATATCCGTGAATTTACGATTATTTGGGCTTTATTACAGCGTTTAGGTTTGAATCTGATATTTAAAATTATTAAAACTAGGTTTATAAACTCTTACTACTAAATTACCTCATAAATCTTGATAATTCGTTATTAGATGGAACTTCATAAATTTCTGCAAATTTCCTAACTTTAGATATTTTCTATAGCTCATTTAAAACAAAAGAAACATTTACAGAGAAAAATATAGCCATTATTACTACTTTTAACATTCGAACAGACTTATTAAGAGGTTTCATGCCATTCAAAGCCAATATTTAGTGTGTTTTTGAGAAAAATTTTAAAATCTATCTTAACAAATTCCATTTCGAGTCTTCTTGGTGATATATCAACGAAGATTTCATTTAAAGCACAAAGCGAAATATATTCTTACTCTTTATTGTATTTATCGGTTTAATAATTTTTTAAACTCTATTAAAACTAAATTAAATAGATATTTTAAAAACCCAAACGTTTCAATACAACAAAACAAAAGAAAGGATTCTTAACTCTCCAAACAAACATAAAAATCAGATGGGTTAAGAATTATTAATAAACTTTTAGATAATAAAATCTTGGGATCAAAAATTGAAGGAATAAAGAAATTATACCCGATATTACAAAGTGGGTGTAAACAATTAATATATTTTCTAAGATAAATCCTAATAAAATTTAATAAAAATTCATAATTAAAAATAATAAATATTAAAATTACAGAATTAATTATTCTGATTCATTTTATCATTATTCAGCATGGATTATCCTTCAAAATTTGTAGAGGTTTCATTCAATGTTTTCAATTGCTTATCCTTATCAGATAGAAGAATTTCTTTAATATTATCAACAGGCCATTCAATACCTACATTTGGGTCATTCCATAGAATTCCACCCTCATCCTCAGCATCATAGAAATTAGTACATTTATATGTAAATTCAGCTATATCTGAAAGTACCAGAAAGCCATGTGCAAATCCCTCAGGTACATAGAACTGTTTCTTATTCTCTTCAGAAAGTTTAACTCCTTCCCATTTTCCATAAGTTACAGAATCTCTTCTTAAATCAACAGCAACATCAAAAACTTCTCCTTTTATAACTCGGACCAGTTTACCTTGTGGATTATTTATCTGAAAATGAAGTCCTCTAAGAACTCCCTTTTTAGATTTAGACTGATTATCTTGTACAAACAAAACATCAATACCAGCTTCTTTAAATTCTTTATTATGAAAAGTTTCCATGAAATAACCACGTTCATCACTAAATACTGTAGGTTCAATGATGATCACACCTTTAATAGACGTTTCTATAAACTTAAATTTACCCATGATAACATCATCCCATCAATTTTTTTAAATAAATCTGTAAATATTTCAATTTTGTGGTTGATTATTTTTAATAAGATCGGTAAGATAGGTACCATATTCAGTTTTTTTCAGAGTTTTAGCTAATTTTAAAACTTTGTCAGCATCAATCCAACCAAAAGTATAAGCAATTTCTTCTAAACATGCAATATAAAATCCTTGTCTTTTCTGTATTGCTTCAACATAGTTAGAAGCTTCTAAAAGCCCAATATGAGTTCCTGTATCTAACCATGCCATTCCCCTACCTAACAATTCAACTTTTAATTGT
>PMGM01000100.1 GCA_003158115.1 Methanobacterium sp. | reverse complement strand
TAATTGTTTTTCTTATGGGTGTAGTTACCATTCATTGTCTAATTTTAGAGTTGCAAGGTAATTACATCCCTTTGGTGTGGTTTCATTTTTATTAAACATGATTGTAGTGGTTTTTTTGAAGTGTTCTGCTGATACTTTTAGATGGTAAATTGCTATGCCTACATCTATGGGAATGTATTTATTAACAAATACTGATTTTAAAAAATTTGGTTTATTAGTACATGCTTGTATCATATCTTTGGTTCCTGTAAAAAACCATGGTTGGTTGTTAATTGCTGATGGTGCTAATCTAACGGGTTCTAATAATTCGTTGGCATCTTTAATATCTGTGATATTTTCAAGTGACTTCCTCTTAAATTCTGAGGTATCCTCCCGATATAATGGTTCTGTTGGCATTCCGAAGGCTATTAAAATTATAAATTTGAGGTCTGAACTTTTAATTACATGACCTTTTGGTGATGGTATGCCCTGCCAGCAGGAGCCTATTCCACTTGCAGAGAATAGAAGGTCTATTTGTTGTAACATAAATCCTATATTAGTCAAGTAACCCTCTTTTTTTTCGGAAAATATTGCAAGGTAGTGGGGGGCTTGTTTCATACCCCTTAATTTAACATCATCACCTGAAATGATCTTTACATCGATTTTAATATCGTCATAAAGTGGGGTTAAATTATTTATTTCTTCGGATATTTGGGTTAATACACTTTCATCTAGTGGTGAGTTATTATATTTCCTAATTGACTTTCTTTTGAATATTATATCGTAAATGTCCACTTCTACTTCGGATGTTAAAGATTTGACCATTTATATTCCTCCAAAAATTATCAATACAGTTTATCAAATATATTTGAGGTTGAATTCATGAATATGATTAAGATTTCTGATAATCCCTGCATAAATATTGTACATCTGATTAAAAGTTGTTATTATATTCTCGAGTATTATACATTAATATATTATAAAATGTTCTACTGTAAACTTGAATTGGGTTTCAAATATATATTTAATCAATCATATTTTATTTTTTCTCAATTATAATGGAAATATATATAAAGTTTATCATAGAAGTAATCTATAGAAGAAGCTTTAAAGACCATGTTAAAACAATTAAACATGAATTTAAATCTATATTGATGCATAGTATTATCTAAGATTTATTATTACTTCAAATTGGGTATTACAAATGAAAATAGGAATATACATCTACAATATTCATAGATACAGATCTATCTACATCTAAGCACATCAATTTTATCAAACAATGGATAATAAGAAATAAGTTTATATTAATTTGAATCAATTTTATGGTGTGTCTAAAACAATATACAAAGGTCAAAATTTTTATAGACACAAGAATTATGGCCTACACTCAGTTTTTAGAGTGTTTTTACCGATAATTAGTAGATTTTTTATCTATGTGTTTAATATAATGATTTTATTTATAAATAATTACCATATACACCGGGGAATGAAATGAAAGTTATTGAAACTAAGGACATCACATATGAATATCCTGACGGAACCAAGGCACTTGATAAAGTTAATTTCAATGTGGATGGGGGGAAAATAGTTGCACTTTTAGGACCCAATGGGGCGGGAAAATCCACACTTTTCCTGCATTTTAATGGCATACTTAGTCCTTCAACTGGTAGTGTAATAATTGATGGGGTGATTGTTGAATACAACAAGAAGGATTTGATGCAGATTCGTCAGAAGGTGGGAATAGTTTTTCAAAATCCTGATGACCAGCTTTTTGCACCTACAGTACTTGAAGATGTTGCTTTTGGTCCAATGAACATGGGACTACCTAAAGAAGAAGTGGAAATCAGGGTTAAAGAGGCTCTTTTAAGAGTTGGAATGGAAGGATTTGAAAAGAAGCCACCACACCACCTAAGTGGAGGCCAGAAGAAGCGGGTTGCAATTGCAGGTATACTTGCAATGAAACCTAAAATAATGGTACTTGACGAACCAACAAGTGGTTTAGATCCTAAAGGAGCATCACAAATACTTAGGCTTCTTTATAAACTCAATCATGAAGGGATAACAATAGTCATATCTACACATGATGTGGATCTTGTACCGCTTTACGCTTCAAAAGTTTACATAATAAGTAAGGGTAAAATAATAAAGGAAGGAACAGCTTCTGAAGTATTTGAAGATGTTAAAACAATTCGTGGAGCAAATCTAAGACTTCCAAGAATAGCACATCTAATGGAAATATTAGAAAAGGAAGACAAACTTCCATTTGATAAACCATATCCCCTTACAATAGGAGAGGCTAGAAAAAGAATTTTAAAGGAATTTGATGATTAAATTTTTATTTATTTAAACTTTTTTATATTACCATCAAATTAATTTAAAATATCAACAAATATAACCCAAACAAAGATTTATATTTAATTTTTACCAACCACTAAACGGGCAATACCATTTACCATAAAATGGGCAATCTACTAAGTCACATTTTCAAACAAGTGATTTAGCTGCGCTGAACCAGGCAATTATACATCCTAACGATGTTTTATCACTTTTAAGATTCATTGACTTACCAATTCCACTTAGATCATCCATTTTTAATCATCTCCTGAATAATTCTTAATTATATTTATAGTAAATTTATATATATAAACTTTTACATTTTACATTTTAAATTAAAAAATAATACACCAATAATTTTTTAATGATAAGAACCAATATGATATTAATTAAAACTATATCCGAGGTTTAAAATGGAAAAAATCCCTGTTTCAATAACAAAATGTTCATCTTATCAACTTGAAGAAGTACAAAAGGCAGTTCTTGAATGTGTAAAGGCAATAGGTGGAGTATCTTTGATTATTAAACCTGGAGATAAGGTACTGATCAAACCCAACATGCTCCAGGGCAGATTACCAGAAGAGGCTATTACAACCCATCCAGTAGTTGTGGAAGCTGTGGTTAACATGGTTAAGGATGTTGGAGCCATTCCAATGATTGGTGACAGTCCTGGTGGCCCGGCTAGGGGTATGGAAAGCTTTTGGGATATAACGGGATTTTCTGCAGTTTCTAAAAGAACGGGTGCTAAACTGGTGAATTTTGAAAAGACGGGTTCTTATAAGAAGACGCGAAACAATATTGAATATAGAATTGCAAAAAAAGTAATAGATGCTGATATTATCATAAACCTTCCCAAGGTCAAAACACATGGTTTAACCATATTTACATGTGCTGTTAAGAATATGTACGGTGTTGTTCCAGGGCTTATAAAAACAGAATACCATAAAAATGCACCTAACCCATCTAAATTTGCCGAATATGTGGTAGATATCTACGCATTATCCAAACCACAGTTAAACATTGTTGATGGTATAATTGGAATGGATGGAACTGGTCCATCAGCAGGAAATCCTAAGGAATTAGGNNATGCTTGGTAAAAGTCCTATGAAAATACCAACTAATAGAATTGCATCTGAACAAGGTTTAGGAGAGGCAGATCTGAACAATATCGAAGTCATTGGAGATGTACCTGTAGTTGATGATTTCAAATGGCCCCCTAATATTACAGGCTCACTTGATAGGATACCACCATCAATTGCAAGAGGTTTAATGAAACTATTCTGGTCAAGACCAGCTATAGATAAAAAAGTATGTACCAATTGTAAAACATGTGTAAAAAGCTGCCCAGTGGATGCTTTAATTGAAAATACTCCAATTCCAGAATTTGAATATGGTGAATGTATTAACTGTCTATGCTGTATGGAGATGTGCCCGGAAAAAGCTGTTTATGAAGAGAAAAGTCGTTTATCCCGTTTGATATCACGATTTGCATAGATTAGAATTATAGAATAATTTTTCAACAATTTCAATCAAAAAGAAATGAATAAATGGTTCAAAAAATTTATTACTTTTTATTCTACCACTTTAATGGCCTTTGTTGGGCAGGAATAAGTACATAATTTACATCCAACACATTCTGTATCATTAACATCAACTGTCCAGTCATCTTCAATAACTATGGCCTTTACTGGACAGATGGATACACATGCACCACAATCAATACACAGATCCTTATCCTTTTTAACAACTCTCTTAACAGGACTTACATCAATTCCTGCTTTTTCTATGTATTCAATACCCTTCTCTGCTTCAGAACCATTTATCTCTATGAGCATCTTACCACCCTTAGGGTTTATATCTGCCCTGAGAATGTTGAAACTAACATCAAAGTTCTTGATAAGATCGGTTATCACAGCTTTGTTAACCATTTTTGGTGAAAANNAAATTTCAGCCAAGCCTTCATTTAAACACCATCCTTAAGATTTCTTGCACACATAAGCCTTGAAATATCCTCTGCAGTTATCATACCCATCACCCTATTATTTTTACTGATTATAGGTAATCCTGATATTTCATGCTTATCTATACGTCTTGCAATAACATCTACTGGTTCATCTTCACGGGCTATAACAACCTTCTTTGTCATAACATCTTTTAACATGGTTTTTCCCTTTGCAACTGCATTTGCAATATCCCAGGATGTAACAATTCCCAGCAATTTCTGATCTGCATCAACCACTGGTAAATGGTTTATACTATTTTGTACCATTTTCTTAGCAACATCACGTATATCATCGTTAGGATTAGCTGTTATTAGTGGTTTGCTTTTGATCTCATTTACAAGAACTGTTTGTCTTCTGATTTCCAATGGTCTGGGACTGCAACCTTCTGATTTCAATAATTTAACTGGATTTGAAAGTAAGAAATCTCCCTTGTTGATCCATGATTTAAGCTCTAATGCAATTTCTAAGGCTTTTTTATAGGAGGATAATGGTGATGTTTCAATTTCAACGCCATTTATCTCTACACTTCCACTTCTAAGTTGTTTATAATTACTTTCCATCACAACTGGTTTGCTACGTTTAGGAGTTCCATAATCCATGATCTGACAAACAATATCCTCATCACTTATGGCTGTCTTTTGAGCTATGTCACTGTTAATAATTGGTATTGGTATTCCAAGTCCAACATAGAGTGTTGAACCGTATTTGGGCATGGTTGCACCCCGAACATATTTAGGGTCCATCTGTTTCATATCTCCCTTAAGCATTAATGTTCCTGCACCATTAACAGGAACTCCATTTTTCCGTTGAACTTCGGTATTGTGCTGTGTACCTTCTCCAATAACATATCCTTCTGCCCCACACATGAATATTTTAGTTCCCATACCTATAGTTTGGAAGTAGGGATCATTTAGAAGTGGGCTAAGTACACCTGCACTTGAGAAGCTTACATTGCCCATATTTGGAAGTAATGTTCCCATATATGTGTAGATAATTTCATCAGTTGTGTTAATTGCAGCTGCATAGTTCTGATAACAATTACGAGGATTCACCATTATGGCTTCGTTAAGATTTTCAATATTTACATGGGTTTTAAGGTCTGTAAGAGGATAACAATCGGTTCCATACGAACTTGCAATTAATTCAATATCCTTACCCCTTATTAAATCCTCGATGACATGGGCTCCACCATAATCTATACCGATCTCTGGAATTCTGCTCGGTTGTGTGGCACCAATATAAGAATCAACAGCCGCAATTCCGGAATAAGCTTCAACCCCATTCAAGTAGGTTTTGGTCATTTTTATAGGGGGATCAGTATGTCCAAAGTTTAAAAAAGCTCCTGAAGAACACATAGCACCAAATGTACCGGTTGTAACTACATCAATTTCATCTGCTGCTTTGTCTGCACCATTTTCCTTAACAATCTGGGTCATCTCTGCAGCCGTGACAACAACTGCATCTCCATCTTTTATTCGTTGATTTATTTCTTCAATGGTCTTCATTATCGTCACATCCATACCATCATAATCATATATTAATCATTAAAAAATAATAATAAAGAAAAATAAAGTTGTAAACTTAATAAAATTTAATCTTCTGCATCCATCATTTCACCATAAACAATTTCTATTTCACAACCTTTAGGGCCGCAACAGAAGTGTTGTAGGTCAAATTGTGCTTGCACTTTTTCACCTCCGGTGTTTTATCATTAGGACAATCTAATTATAAATTTATATTTAACTACTTTTACTATATTAATACCATATATTTCCATATGTAATAAAATTTTAGACGAAAAAAATATAATTAAATGTTTATTTTAATTAAACCAACCAAATTAATTAAATATATCCAGTTACAATTAATATAATCAAAATTAATTCTATATTACTATTTTAGAACCAATACATTATTATCGAGATTTAGTTAATCTTTTTGGTTCTGATATAATAATAGGGGAAAATATTTCTTTTTGTACACCAAAATATTAATAAACTAAAAAATTAACGTTCATAAAAAAAATGTAAAAAATAATATAAATTATTGAAAAGGAGTTCTAAATATGCCGTCTTCAACAGAAAATAGATTGGATCCAGATTTATTCAGAAAAACAATTGATTCCATGGATAGTAAGGCAGATTATGTTGATATTAGGGTTAATGAAAGTACCAACAATATAATAGTTATGAAGGATGGTAAGATCCAGGAGATACGTTCGGGATCTGATTTCGGTGGATCTGTACGGGTCTTAAAAAATGGATCATGGGGATTTGGATACACAACACAAATATCAAAACTTGATGAAATGGCCCAATCAGCACTTAAACTTGCAAAATCACTTACAAGTGATGTTGAAATTACAAAAGTTGAACCTTCTAATGATAATGTAAAATTCAAGGCCAAACTATTACCATCTACAGTATCGCTGGATGAAAAAAAGGAAGTTATGAAGGATGCAGAGGCAGCAGCCAACATCGAAAAAATTGTGAGTACTACAGTAAATTATGTTGATGGTGAAGGAACAACCATTTACTTAAATTCTGAAGGTTCATCATTAAGTGTTGAAGAATCAAGAGTTGCAATGTTCTTAAACGCAGTTGCATCAGAACAGGGTAACATCCAATTTGGACACAAGAGTATTGGGGGTTCCAAGGGTTATGAGGTAATAAAAAATTATGATATTGAAGAATTTGGTAGGACAGCTGCATCAAAGGCAGTTAGATTACTGAGTGCAACATCACCACCATCGGGAAGTTTTCCTGTAGTTCTTGACCCTGAATTAACAGGTGTATTCATACACGAAGCTCTGGGACATGCATCAGAAGCGGATTTAATACTTCAAAATGATTCTATCTTAAAAGGTAAGATGGGAACTCAAATAGGTTCAAAACTTGTTACAATAGTGGATGATGCAAGTATGGATGCATTTGGATATTATCCTTACGATGCTGAGGGTGTAAAAACATCTGAAAATATTCTTGTGAAGGATGGTGTACTATCCTCCCTACTAAGTTCAAGGGAAACAGCATCAAAACTCAGCATAAAATCCTCCGGAAATGCAAGATCCTCAATTGGGGAACAACCAATTGTTAGGATGAGTAACACATATCTAAAACCTGGCGATCAAACATTTGAAGAATTATTAGAAGGTATGAAAGATGGAATATACCTCAAAGGTTCTAGGGGAGGACAGGTAGATACAGGAAAGGGAATATTCCAATTCAATGCTGCTGAATCATTCATAATAAAAAATGGAGAAATTAAAGACCCTCTTAGAGATGTATCTCTTTCAGGTAGTATAATGGAAATTCTTAACAATGTAGAAGCTCTGGGATCAGACTTTAAAATGGGTGTTGGATTCTGTGGAAAAGCAGGACAAACAGTTCCTGTTGGAGATGGCGGTCCCCATGTAAGAGTATCCCATGCAACAGTGGGAGGAACATAAATTAACCTACTAATAAATTTTTAAAATTTGGAGGATAAAGATCTATGTTATCTGAAGAAGATGGAAAATTTTTGGTTAAACTTGCAAGAAAGGCAATTGTCACATATCTAAATGAAAAAAAAATAATAGAAATTCCTAAAGATGCCGATCCAAAATTAATGGAAGACATGGGAGTATTTGTAACTTTAAATATTAAAAATGAGCTTCGTGGATGTATAGGATATCCCGAACCGGTTATGCCCTTATTAAATGCCGTAATTGATGCAGCAATATCTGCAGCTATAAGAGATCCACGATTCAATCCTTTAAATCCGGCAGAACTGGATAAAGTACATGTTGAGGTGAGTGTGCTCACTAAACCTGATTTAATCAAAGTTGATAAACCAGTTGATTATATAAATAATGTTGAAATTGGTCAAGACGGTCTCATAGTTGAGAGTGGACCATACAGGGGATTATTATTGCCCCAGGTTGCTACTGAGTGGGGTTGGAATAAAGAAGAATTTCTTTCAAACACATGTATGAAGGCAGGATTAGCATCTGACTGTTGGCTCAAAACAGATGTTAAGATCTATAAATTTGCCTCCCAAATATTTGGAGAATAACAAATTTAACAAGAAGGTAAATTTCCATACCTTCAAATTTTTATTATCAGTAACCAGAATCAAATCTAATTTAAAATAATCAATCTTATAAGGGGTAGTTAGGAATTTGGTTTAATTACATTGTTTAATATATGATATATTTTTTTATTATTTTTTAGGAGAAGGTTAAATATCATAGGACACACTAACCTTAATGTACTATAGAGTTTCTAATTATGCATTCACTAATCCATGTGAAATTTAAATTCTTTAAAACTCGTTATAATAAATTTACTTAGTAATATAATATTTAATTAACAAAAAAAAGGAAATAACATAATTAATTCATAAAAAAGTGATCAAATGTTTATACCAACCGTTCCAACCCCAGAAGAGGTTCTGGATAAAAGTTTCAGCAGGGCTAAGAAAGCTGCTAATAAGGTAAGGAGTTCTAAAATTCCCAGATACCAAAAATCAAAGCAGACTGAAGAGGCAAGAATAAAAACAGCATGTCAGGTAACTCAAGAAACCTTCAACAGTATACTTGAGAAGGTGCCCAAGATCTCAACGTTGAACATGTTTTACCAAGACTATATAGACGTAGTAGTGGGTGTTGACCAGTTTAAAAAATCTTTAGGAGCACTCAAATGGGCTGTTGATATAATAGCCAAATTTGAAAATCAATATGTCTTTAAAATAAGAAGATCAAGTCCTGTGGACGCTTCAAAAGTTAGGAAAGAAGCTTATGGAAGATTATCTTCTGTTGTATACAGGATAGAAGATGAACTTAACTTTCTGGACTTTGCAAAACAAAAACTCCGAAACATGCCAACCATAGATTTTAAGGCAACCACAGCAGTAATAGCAGGATTTCCAAATGTAGGAAAATCAACACTTCTACGCCAGCTAACAACAGCAGAACCTAAAGTTGCAGATTATCCCTTCACAACTACAGGAATCCAAATAGGACACCTTGAACATAAATGGGCTCATTTCCAATTTATTGACACTCCAGGTTTATTAGATAGACCTGTACAGGATATGAATGAGATAGAATTAAATGCAATGGTTGCACTGGAACATCTAGCTAATCTGGTATTCTATATATTTGATGCATCAGAAACATCAGGATATCCTTTAGAAAGTCAATTAAATCTATATCATGAAATAAAACATGTTTTCAAAACTCCTGTACAATGTATTTTTAATAAAATGGATCTGGTAGAAGATCAAGAACATGTTAATAAATATATTGAACAGGTTGAAAATCCCCTTATGCTTTCCGCATCCAAAGGAACAGGAGTTCCTGAAATAATTGCTAAAATGGAGGAATTTGATAATGAATCGAAGAAGTCGAGCTGAAGAGGTTTTTAACGATATATTTGATACAATCAAAGATAAGCAGAAGGATATTGGTGGTGTTGTTAATGAATATGCTTCAAACACAGTTCAGAAACCTGCCATGGACCTTATTGAAGACCCTGAATATATAAGTGTGATAACAGACCTTCCAGGTGTAAATAAGGAAGATATAAAAATTGACCTAACAGAAGGTACACTGGAGATCACAGCCAAGTTCAATGAGGAACCCGATGGAAAAAATTTCATAAGAAAAGAAAGAAGGTATGGGCAGATAAACAGAAGTATATCACTACCCTCAAAAATTAAGCTCAATGAAACATCAGCGATATTTGAAAATGGGGTACTGACTCTGGTATTAACTAAACAAACTGAAAAAAAGAATTATGAAGTTAAACTTGATTGATATTTGGGCAGAATCGATATAAAACGAATTTTATGTGATTATTAATTATGATCCATAAATAAATCATTTATTCTAGAATTAAATATCATATATTTATTTTATTTTTAATTTATAGAAAAAATATTTTTTAGATAAAAATATAAAAAAAATATTTAGTATCTAACCTTACCAATATGTCTTGTACTGCCTGGATCTTCGCCACTGTAGTGTGAAAGATAATATATAAACCATTCCATTGGTACAATTAGTATAAATGGTGCGAGTAGTGGATGTATGTCAGAATAATCTTCCATATGGAATATAATGGTTTTTGCACCTATGCTCTCTGAGAATTCAATTGATTTATTGGTGTGTTCATCTCCTGGAAATCCTGCTTCAAGAAATATTATTGGAACATCCTTTTCTGTTCTTTCGATTAAACCATGTCTAAACTCGCCAGAGTAGAGTGGACAGGCATGTTTTAATGCTCCTTCCATTAGCATAGTCATTGCAACTTTATAGGCCAATCCAAAGTTCGGACCACTTCCCATACAATAAAATATATCTTCGTCTTTGAAACTTTCTGCAAGAACCCTATTTTCCTCTTCGGTGGTTTTAATTAATTCCGCTGTTATAGCAGGAATTCTTTCCAGATCCATTAAAATCTTTTTAGACTCCTCAGATCCTTCCAATGTAAATAAAATCTCATATAAACATAAAAGCTGTGTCATATAGGTTTTAGTGCCTAATATTGCAGTTTCTCGACCACAACGGGTCAGTACAGCATCTTCAGATTCTTTCATCATACTGCTTTCAGATTCGTTGGTGATTGAAATAGTATAAATACCATTTTCACATGCTTTTCTTAGTGCTGCTACAGTATCTGCTGTTTCACCAGATTGTGATGTTACAATTAATGCTGAATTTATTTTTTGAATTTTTTTGTGATAGACAAATTCGTATCCTGTGTGTACTTCAATATTGATATCTGACAGGAATTCTAGTGCATCCCTAGTAGAGTAGCATGTTGAAAGGGAACTTCCACAACCAACCAAATATATCTTGTCCATTCCTTTTAATTTCTCTGCAATCTCTTTCATATGAGATTTTTCCGCTTTTAAAGTCTTTTCAAGTGATATTGGTTGTTCCAAAACTTCATCGTACATATCATACTTCATGACTATCCCTCAAAATATTAAGCTTTTCAATAAATTTAGCGTATGTAACATTAATATCTTCATCAATTATCCGTGTATTTGCTGTTGTTTCCATGAATCCTGATTCCAATTCGAATCTGGGAACAATGTGAATGTGAATATGTTCTATGCTTGCACCGGCACTTTTTCCTAGGTTTAAACCGACATTAATACCATCTGGTCTGATAACTTCCTTGACTAGTGATATTGTCTTTTGAACTAGGCAGAATAATTTTTTAATTTCTTCTGAACCTATTTCATTGATGTCTGTGTAATGTTCAACAGGTACAACTTCAAGATGGCCCTTACTGTATGGGAATATATTCATTAGCACCATATTTATTCTATCATTGTATAATACCTTTTCTTCTATGTCGGGATTGCCCTCAGCTATTGCACAAAATATGCATGGTATATCTGATTCATGTGCCTTCCACAAACCCCTTTGAGATGAAAATATAACATCATGACATTTATCTGTTATTTCAAGCTCTGGTGTGGAAGGTTCGACCATAATATTTTTTAGATTATCGTATAGTTTTGCAATACAAACACCCATTTCAGCCACTTCAACTGCATTGGGTCCAACAAGACATATCATTGGTTCTTTACCCCATGCACCCAGATGGTATATTATATCGGGAATTGTACCTATTTTATCTATGGCGGTTTCAACTCCCCATGGAATTGTACTTCCCTCAACCTCTTTAACATCTTCGGGTTCATTGGCCCGATTATATGAAGATATCATTAAACCAAGTTTTTTACATATTTCCAGTATTTTTGGATCGTACTTCATGTTAAGGGCGCTTCTTATTGTTGGGTTGTGTTCCATTATACTAAGTACAAGCCGTGCCATGTGTGATGAACTCATAAAATCTGGTTCCTTCACACTTTTAGGTCTGCCATTTACAATGGTTATTCTTCCGGGAATTCCAACCACTTGATCAACTTTATCAGCACCTTTAACTGCCATTACAATATTGCTTCGAACTTCGGGAATGAGTGCAGTAAATTCTGAACAATTCTCTAGAATATTAACTGCTTTTTTAACGTTATCTATTTCCTTGATATATTCCATGCCACAATATTTCCATTTGATCAAATAATAACTTGTTGGTAAAAATAGGGAATTAGAACAAAATATCATCCAATATTTTGGAAAATTTACTAAATAAAGTTAGATCCAAAAATTATGAGCACAATAAATTTTAAGTTCAGGGTTTTATAATAATGAACTTTTGTTAATACCATCTAAATAAATCGTATTCATGATTAGGGGATATAATCTAGACCACCTATTATTATGAATATTAATATCGGGTTTTTATTGGATAACCACCTATTTTCTCTGGTGGAATATAGAATTAAATTCAAATTCTAAGGGCTTTAAATCAAATAACGGGCCATATAATCCAGTTTTTGTCGAATTATATCAAAAGATTTATATGTTCTTAACAACTATCTTATTAATTGTCAGAACCCAAACGGTGTTCATCTGACATTGCTGAAACATAGGGAGGCAGTATAGTGAAGCGACATTTGTTGCTTGCAATGCTCATACTATTTAGTATGTCATTGCTTGGTACGAATTATATATATGCCACCACACCAAACCAGCAGAACTCAGAAATGAACTCAAACACCATAACTCTCGGTGAATTAACAGCGGGCGTCCAACAAGACGTCAATAATACAACGAATATTCAAAATACAACTGTAAGAAATCTTAATGAAGTTCAAGCAGTTAATAATACTAATAAAAACCAGTCGACTTCGACTACAGTAAATTCAGTCAATAGTAGTAAAAACTTGAATAACAGCAGTAACAGTACAGTCAAAATTCAGAGCGCAACACAGGCAGCAGGAGATGAAATTTATAATAATGTCCACGGGCTCTGGTTAAGCGTTGATGATGTAAAAAACGTCAATGCTGACGAATTGAAAAATTCTGGAATTACAGATGTATTCGTCAAAGCAAATAGAATTTCGGATCCGTTATATCCTTCAGTCCTAAAGAGTATCATAAATAAACTCAAAGGCACGGGTATAAGAGTTCATGCATGGATAACATGTTTTGTAGATCAAAATGGAAATTGGATCGATCCTAAAAACGTTACTAACCAAAATAACATAATAAAAGCGATTACCGACATAACAAAAAACTACAACATAAACGGGATATTCTTGGATTATGTAAGATATCCCGGAACAGCGTACAAAACAGCTGGAGCAACAAATACCATAACATCATTTGTTGCAAAGGTTTACAGTACAGTTAAATCTATAAAACCTAAAGTAGCAGTTTCAGCAGCTTTAATGCCTGAAGGGGCTGTAAATAGCTATTACTATGGTCAGGATTACTCACAACTTTCAAAGTACCTTGACTTCCTTGTACCAATGGTATACAGTGGAAATTACAATGAAAACTCCAGCTGGATAACCAGTACTACAAAATATATTGTAGCACATTCAAATGGAAAACCAGTTATTGCAGGACTACAAACCTACCGCTCGGATAAGAATTTAACGATTATACCGGCATCTGAAATACGAACCAATATAAACTCCGCAATTAAAGGTGGGGCATCAGGATATGCCCTATTCAGATATGGTTGGCTGGATAAGAGCTTCTTTAAGATCATTACTCCAGTCAAAAATACCACAACGTCAACAACTACAAATAGTTACACAGTAGCTGATATTAAAAATGCTGCAACTAAGGTAAAAGCCTATATAGAAAAGAATAATTGCCTACCAAATTATGTACAAATGGGCACAAGACAGGTTACAATGCCAGAGTTCTTGCGGTTGTTAACAGCAGGATTATTAAAGGTCAGCAGTGGATCATCGGGAACAATAGCAATTAAAAGTGCATTACCCCCTGTAAAACCAACAGCAGACTTGAAAAATGGGAACATATACAAATCAGAGTACCTTTCAATGGCCGGGAAAATAATTTCCTTTATAGATTCTAATGGAAAAGCACCCAACTACGCCACAAGCACTCTAGGGAAAATTCAGTACGAATCATTAGTGTACATGTATTCAAGAATAATGAATTACTATGGCACCAATAAGGTCCTGTCAAATTACGTGTCTATGAAACCATGGCAAACAACTTCAAGTGACCCTGATCCATTAATACCGGCAGCATTGCAGATATATCTGCAACCAACAAATAATTGTCAGTCTACTAGTCCTACTATAAAAGTACTTGCAGCATCAATTACATCAGGAACATCCTCAACATACCAAAAAGGGGTTGATTTATTCAACTGGGTGAGAAATAACATTGGTTATTCCTTCTATTACAACACCAAGTACGGTGCTCTTGGAACTTTAAGTGCCAAGACCGGAAACTGTGTTGATACGACCCATCTGTTGATTGCTCTATCAAGAGCAGCAGGAATCCCAGCAAGATATGTAAATGGTGTATGCCAGTTCAATAGTGGTACATGGTACGGACATGTATGGGCTCAGCTCTACGTGAATGGTAAATGGTACAATGCTGATGCAATAAGCTTAAATAATCAATTTGGAGTAATAAATAATTGGAATACAAACTCGTGGACCTTAAAGGGCATCTACTCAGAATTGCCTTTTTAATTCTTTCTTTTTTTCTTTTTTTAGCCATAAAAAAATTAGATTAGTTTAAAAATTTATTATTTTAAAAATATAATTAATAATTCTTTAATGTTATGAACTGGAAGGATTTATAGAGAAAAATCCTATACTAGAACAAATACATTAACAGAATAAGAGTTAGACTGAATTACACAACTATTTACGTTATATTCCCTCAAGACATCTAATAATCAACTATCTTCAAAATATAATAAATCATATATACATATATAAAATGTAATATTATAGACAGTTAGATTATATTGTGGTCATTGTAAGTTTATTTTAAATAATTGAGGTGTAATTTATGAAAATAATGGTTATAACATGTACCCCTAATATTGAAGGTTTAACAGAAAGTTGTGCTGCTGCTGCAGAAAAAGGAATTGAAATGGGAAACAGCACAGCAATAATGGTCCGTTTAAATGATTTAAATATTTCCAAATGTGAGGCATGTGATGAAGGTTGGGGAATTTGTCTTGAAGGTAAATGTAAATTAGAAGATGATTTCGAGGTTTTGCATAGAGCAATGGGTGCAGTTGATGGTTTTGTTGTTATTACTCCAGTATACTTCCAGGAGATGAGTGAATCTGCCAAGACATTCTTCGACAGGTTAAGAAGGTGTGAAGCGAATTTTTTTACTCCTGAAAGAATAAATAAAATACAGAATAAGCCTTTTATATGTGTGGCAGCTGCTACTGGTGGCGGTACTCTCCCATGTTTAACCAGTATGGAAAGATTATTTTTCCACCTGAACAAGATGAATTACAAAAATATAACAAGCTCTGATTATATTGGTGTTACCCAGGGAAACAAAGATTATATGCTGGATGCAATAGAAGCAGCCACATTAAAAATGTTTAAAGGGGAATGAATTTATTTCATGTGCCCTATAAAGGACAATGTTTTATTCAAACGATAAAAAAAAGAATTAAGTCAAAAATAGTAAATAAATTAAATATAAAGTAGAAATAAATTCTTATTACTTTTTTTTAAGCAGTTACAATTGATGAAAATTATTATTCATAATTGGGGGGATTTGATATGAAAGTTATATATGCTACCATAATAGTTAAGGATATGGATGAGTCTGTCAAATTTTATACAGATGTTATGGGATTTGAAGTAGATAGCAAACACAACCCTTTTCCAGGATTAACCATCACATTATTAAAAGGGGAAGGGGATGCTATGATAGAACTCATAAAAGATACAGAAAATGAAATTGCTCTGTTTTCGGTTGGAATGGAAGTTGAAGACATAAACGCCACTGTAAAAGAACTCAAATCTAAAGGTGCTAAAATCACAAGAGAACCAACTAAAATAACAATTGGAACATTAGCTTTCTTAGAAGATCCTAATGGGGCCACTATAGTGCTAATTCAACATCATTAGTTCAATTCATTTTCTACTGTGAATTATACTCATCTAAAGATACATTACCACTGATATATGACCCTGTAATGGGGATAGCATTAATATTTTCCTATTTTTAATTTTATTTTGTCGTTGCCATATTTTTCTCGTTATATAAAGTAGTTTTTTATTTTTTAATACAAATTAAAGTTTATTATTTATATTAAAGTATAATTAATTCTTGAAATTAAATTATAAAGTATTAAATCATATTTAATTCATAGATTTTAATGTTTAGTTCTGTTAATAATATAATTTTTGAAAGTATAACGTTCATACAAACCAAATTATGTGTACAGCACTATTAATGGTCTGATTACAGTTAAATGTTCATGCATTTATTCTAAAAACAGCTACTAGAATGGCTATATCCACTCAAAATTGTTATTTTCAACTGAAAATTATAATGCATATGTTTAGAGTAATCCGATATAATTTGTATTCCAAAAAAATTATGAAAAAAATTATCAATATGAATCAAATATTAAAAAAATAGAAAGAAAATAATCATGAAATATCAGATCTTTAAAATAACGTTTTTAATTGTTCTTTATTGATATGCAAAGATATTAATATTGGCAATTATGAGATCCTTAACTATTAAGTAAAAGGGGATAAATTGAAGAAAAAGGGTTTTTGGTATAGATTTAAGAGACTATCTAAACCTACAGGCAAGCCTCAATGGGGAATTGCAATTAGGGCTATTATTTTAATGGCTATTGCAGGGTTGATTGGTAAATATTTGGGTCTAGATAATGGAATAAATACTATAATATTTTTAACTTTGTTAGCAAGCATAATAATTGATACAGCGCTCCCCATCAGAAAAGTAGCAATTTTAGCATCATTAGGATTTTTAATAACCATTTTAGCATTTGTAAGTGCTTCTTTAGCTCTTTCCAGTCTTGGAGTATTTATATTTTTTACAGTAGTATGGACATTTTTCAGTATTTCAATGTACATTTTTGGGAAAGTAGAAGGATCCCTGGGCTTTACATTCTTTTTAATTTACTTTGTAGCAGTATTACTTGTAAATAATCAATCTAGTACTTTAGACTGGGTTATTTACAGTATAATAGCTTATTTAGTAGCATCTATCCTTTTCTTACCAAAAATATGGATTGAAAGGAAGAGAATTCGTGAAATGGTATCTTTAGGTTTTAATCCAGATTCGTCCCTCAAGAATGTTTTAAACTCTAAAAATTTAATATCAGGAATTCCTATCAATTCTAATTATTATGAATTTTTTAAACTTGGAAGTTATTTAAAAATCTTAAGGAGTATCTGTAATTTAATAAACTCCATGCAGAACTCTAAATCACAATCCTACTTTAAAAATTTTTTAGATAGAGCAGATAATTTTAGCTCTCAAATTGGGGATAATTTTAATAAGAAAAAAGGACCAATTGATTTAATTGATTTTAATAAACAACAATCAACATTTGAATCAGAATTTTCTGCTGTTAAAGATAACAATGCAATTATTATAGAAATTTCCAATTCTATACGGGATATATTGAATAAAAGCAATGAAGTACTGTCTAAGGCTGATGGGAAAAAAGTAAAAAAAATAAAAGTACCAAATAAATCTTTAAAAGAAGTTTTAAGAGCCAATTTTAATTTTCAAAACCTTTATATCAGACATACTATTCGTTTTACAATAGCAATGACTATATCTTTAGTTTTAATATATTTAACAAGGGAAAGAAGTGTAATATGGATAACCATGGGAGTTTTAATTATTTTAAAGCCAGATATTAACAGTACAGTGGATAACTTAATTTCAAGGGTAGGGGCCAACTTTTTTGCTATTATACTGGCCATTATCTTCTCATTAATTTTTCCCCATTATTTACTGGTTGGGTTGGCATTTATGATGTTGTTTTTATTTAGAGCTTTCTATCCAAATTACATGAGTTTATCTGTAATGACAATGACGGTTTTCATAGTGTTAATTTGGCCTACAGGAACAGTATTTGATAATGCCATATCTCGACTTTTAGACATAGCTTTAGGTGGTCTGATTGCATATGTGTGTGCTTATATAATTTTGCCCAGTAGACTTTCCGTTAACCTTCCTGATCAACTGTTTCGTACTATAAAAGCGAATATAGAATATGCTAAATTTATTTTAGTTTACACTCCATTGAAACATAGTGCTAAAGATTTGTCTGAATGTCTTAAAAAATATATTACAGAAGAAAATAATTTAGAAGCAGGTATTAGAAAATTAGAAGATACTTTCAATGATATAAATGATGATCTGGAGTTTTATGAGGAGATACTATTTTTAAATAATAGGATTATAGTAGATTTGAGCCTAATAGTAGCAATACTAAATATAAATGGTGAAGCATTGGCTGATCTAGATATTAATATTAATAAAATTAAAAATACACTTCAAAAAATAGATAATTCAAAAATTGATGATATAAATCCATTAAAACTATCAATTGAAAACATATCAATAGATCATTCTGATAATAAAGAAACTAAAGATTTGAAGCAGGTTACAAATTGGATGGTATCTGATTTGCAATTAATGCATACAGGTATCATTATTGCAGAGGAGAATGGATTGCTTCAACGATATATAAAATTAACTTAATGCCCATTTAATGGATTTTAATGAGGATTTATATTCATTCTTTTTATTCAAATTCTTTAATCCGGATTTGTTACTTTTTAGTTTAATATTATATTTTTTTTGTTACGTGGTCTTATATCTACATATTATAGTTAGTATATGGAATTTTAGTGTTAAAATTAATATATCTCAAAGAAATATGTTGTCTGAAGCTTTAAATAAATAAAAAAAATTTCATTTCCATTTTATATCCTGTGAATGGTGAATATTGATTAAAAAATAGAATAACTTTAATTAAAATTATTAAAAAAAAATTAGGATTTAATCTTTAGCAATCTTTGAAGATATCTTCGTCAAATTCCATGCCCTTAATTCTTTTTATTATTTTACATGTGCTGTCAAGTAACGAGGTTTTATAACCTTCTATTTTTACAACATCAGCATTACTACCCTTTTCAAGTAGTTGTTTTTTGAGTTCGTCAATGTTGTAGTTTTGATCAGAACCAATAGTTATTATATTTGGTTTTATCTTTTCTACTATCTCGAACATATCACTTTCACTTCCAAGATAGGCTTCATCAACTGGTTTCATCATTTTAATCACTTCCAGTCTCTGTTCTTCATCAACTACCGGTATTCTTTTCCTTGACCTTACAGTCGAATCCCTTGCAACAACAACCACAAGGTGGGCATCTGCACCCCCAACTTTCTTTGATTCTTCAAGGTAATATCCATGACCTGGATGTATTATATCAAATGTTCCTGTTGCCATAACGATTATAATATTTGCACCCCTGTATGATTCTGTTATATTGTTTATAATGATTTTCAATGTTTTAATCATTGAAGTTCAATTATTTTTCTTTGTTCCATGTATTTATACTTCGTCAAACAATAAAAACTATCTTGTGTATATAAATATTAAAGTATCATAATTTCTAAAATTATAAATCTATATTCTACATCCCAAAAAAAAACTACAATCCATTTTAGAATTGATCATATCGGATTATGAGCCTATAAAATTACTATTTAATAGATATTTGGGATTTAACATATTTAAATTAACTAATGGTAATATTTATGAATTCAAAACTAGCGAAGGGCAGCTTTTTACTGGTAATTGGGGCCTTTTTATTTCGTATAGGGGGTTACATTTACAAGGTAGCCATGGCCAATTTATTAGGTCCTTCAGGATATGGTATACTCAGTTTAACATGGCCACTCCAGAACTTCTTAATAATGATTGCAACAGCTGGCCTTCCACCGGCCATTGCCAAGCATGTTTCAGAGTACTATGCTAAAGATGACCCTGAAATGGTTAAAGCGGTTATAAGTATATCTATCCGGATGATGATAGCTTTTGGACTCATATTCAGTGTTGTTATCTTCATACTAGCAAAACCTATTGCTATAGGATTGTTCAACAAACCTGAGGCTATTATTCCCTTCCAGTTAATTGCTCTTATAACACCATTCAGTGTTATTGTTGGAGCATTAAGAGGAACTTTCCAGGGATTTTATCAGATGAAAAACATCCTGATAACAAGAGCTTTTGAACTATTTTTCATGGTAACAGTTGCAGTGGGCTTGGTATTTGGTGGTTTTTATGTTGCAGGTGCGGTTGTTGGTACTGCTGTTGGATTTATGATGGCAATGGTTGCAGCCATCTATTTATTCCAAAGAGATGTACGTGGTAAAATCAACCCTCCAAAAAAATTATTAGCAAGATCACGTAGGCAGTTAACTACTTATGATAAGTACAGAGTAGCTAAGATGTTAATTTTATTTTCTGTTCCTGTGGTTATAACAGGATTAGCAGAGCTAGCGCTCTATGATACAGGAACATTAGTTATTGGTCATTATATGATCAGCAGCGATGCAGGATACTTCAACGTCGCAAGTACAGTTGCTAGGTTTCCACTTATAATATCCATGGCTGTTGCAACATCTGTACTTCCAGCAGCAGCCGAGGCCATGAGTCTTAACGACCATACTCTTCTAAAAACATATGTTTTACAGTCATACCGTTATGTTTCATTTGTTGTTATGCCACTCTGTGTTGGAACCATTGTATTTGCAGCTCCGATTATAGCTATTCTATTTGGAAATGCATATCTCCCGGGATCTGTATCTTTACAGATACTTGCAGCTGGAATGCTTTTCTTTACCCTGTACACAATTTCTTCAAGCATTGCACAGGGACTTGGAAGGCCCAGACTTCCAATGTATGTGTTGATCTTTGGAACTGCTATCAATATAGCACTAAGCATAATCCTTGTACCTAGTATGGGTATTAATGGTGCAGCTATAGCCACAACAGTTGCTGCACTTGTCTTAATGTCTGTGCTGATGTGGAGAACTTTGAGACTTGCAAGGGTAAGTTTGCCTATTGTTGAATTTGGAAAAATTATAATAGCTTCAATTGCAATGGGACTGGTATTCATAACATTTCCTCAGACAAAAATCTATTTAATTGTAGCGTTAATCCTATCACCATTCATATATCTTGGAATTCTCTCTGTTATAGGTGGATTAAAAGNNGGATGCTTTATAAAGTCAGTAGTAGATTAGGACCGTTATCTGGCATTATTAATAGTTTGATAAGTTTAATTGAAAGATTTGCACGGTAACTAATAAACCATGATACAGTTATAATGTATAAGATAATTAATACTTAACAATCTTAGGGCATAATGGGACCGTAATGACTAAAATAAAATGGGAAAATGGTTAGAGTTTCTTCTCCATTTGATTTCTATATTAAACAATGAACTCTATCATATCCTAAAAATTGTTCTAAAAAAAAATATAGATTCATTAAGATTGATATTTAAGGGTGTCTTCAAATTTTATATTACCTTTATAAAGTGCAGAACCAATTACAACACCATAGGCTTCTGTTTTGCTTAGTTTTTTAACATCGTCAAGTGATGTTACTCCGCCTGAATAAATAACTGGTATATTCACAGCTTTTAAAAGGTCTTCTAATGGAGTCATATTGAATCCATTCATCATCCCTTCAACATCCACATTTGTATAGAGTATACCTCCCGCACCTCTTTTTTCTAATGAAACACCCAATTCTGGGGCTGTTTTTTCGGTTTTTTCTGTCCACCCCTTAACAACCACTTTACCATCCTTACTATCCAATGCCACAATGGTTCTTTTACTTCCATATTCATTTGATAGCTCTTCTATATTCTTAGGATTTTCAACGGCCATTGTACCTAAAATAACCTTTTCAACACCTATATCCAGAAGATTAGAAGCATCTTTTACAGTTCTTATGCCACCGCCTAACTGCACAGGGATTGAAACGGTTTTAATAATTTTCTTAATTATTTCTAAATTCTTAGAGGTATTGCCGAAGGCTCCATCAAGATTTATAACGTGTAATATTTCTGCACCTTTACTCTCCCATTCTTGAGCAACCACATCAGGATTTTCAATAATAACCTGTTCTGTTCCGGGTTTACCCTGAACTAATTGTACACATTTACCATTTTTAATATCCACTGCAGGTATAATATACATTTTAAGGATTCTCCCCAATTTTTTTTATATAAATGGATTGTATTTTTTAAATTTAATAGTTTTAACAATCTAATTTCCCATATTATTTCTTCTGATATCTGTAGATAATAAACACTCCTAATAGCATTAAAAGACCAAATGCTAGCTCCTCATATGTGAATGGTTCACCAAGAACTATAAATGCAATGAAGGCACCGAATAGTGAAGTGAACGGAAATATTGATCCTGTTCTTAACGAGCCAATTTTCCTTATTGCATAGTAGATCATTACAAATGAAAATCCTATACTCACAAGCCCGATAAAAAGTAGATAGGGTAGATGGTCTAATGGTATTTTAAGATTCAAACCAAGCATCAATGATAATATTAGGAGTATAATTCCTCCTATTGAACATTTTAAAGCACTCACTCCAAGCAAATCTCTTTTATTGCTTAAGAATTTGCTCATTGTGGTGTCTATACTCCAGAAAAATGCAGCAACAATCACGAGTAATGTTCCTAGGTTCTCGGATACTGAAAATTCATGTAGATTTCCATTGGTTGCGAGAAAAACTGTACCAATTAATAGGAGAATTAAACCTATTCCCTCCTTTTTTTGAAATCTTTCATTTAAAACCAGAATTCCAATGATTATAATGAAAAGTACTTCAGAATTCAATAGAAGCGATGCGCTTACCGCAGTTATTTGATTTAATCCTGTTAAATATACAACAGGGGCAATTACTGAACCTGCTAATGAGGTTATTATGAGTACGAGATAATCCTTCCTTGACATATGGGTTTCGGCTTCGGATTTGGAATCAAGCATTCCCATTAATTTATTGTTAAATCCTGAAAAACGAACAGCAAATAGGAATATACCGGCTATACAGTAAACAAGTGCTGAAAGTGCCAGTGGATTAAGATCTTGGAGTAAAATTTTGCTGAAGGTATTCCAAATACCATAAAGGATTGTTGCAGTAAATACACTGATATATCCCCATTTTTTATCTGAAACAACAATTTGATTGGCCATGATATCCCATGTTTACTATTATAGCTGGTGTTCAACTTTTAATGAAATTAATTCTATACTGTTTATTAATCTTCTTGAATAAATGAATGTTATTAAATCAAACTAATCAATAACAATAACTGAATATATCCTGAGATATAAAGAGATGTTCAAACCAACCCAGAAGATCATGAAATACAGTACAGTAAAGGGAAAGCTCATCAGAAACTTCAAGAAAACCAAGAAGCATTGGAATGTTTTAATAAAACTTTAAAATTAAATCCTAATTATAAAGAGGCTCAGAAACAATAGATGAGATAATGTCAGATAATTAAAGAAATATAACAGAATTCATTAATTTTTTTCCAATCAATCACACTAAATATATTTAATAAATCTTAATATTTCTAATATTATCAATATATTTTATAATAAATAGATTATTTTATGTTAATGTATAAATTATATGTATTATAGGTTTGAAAGGGTATTAAAATCATTTTATTCATTAAATAATCGGGAAAAATTCACTCACGAGGTTCAAATGGTTAAAACAGCTTTTAAAGTGGCTTATATGGGCACACAGTTCTACGGGTTTCAAAGACAACCAAAGTTTCCCACTGTAGAGGGAGAACTTTTTAGGGCGTTCAAAAAGGCAAGAGTAATGGATGATCCTATTAGATCCGGATATTCCATTGCAGGTAGAACCGATAGGGGAGTTCATTCACTTGGAAATGTTGTATCACTTGAACCGGATTCTGAAGCAACTATCAATCAGATTAATTATTATCTGCCATCAACTATCCAGATCATAGCCCAAGCAGAAGTTTCAGATAATTTCAAGCCAAGATATGCTGATTATAGATATTACAGGTATGTTTTTTTCAAGGATCCATATGATAAAACATCTTTGGATTTAAAAAGGATGCAGGATGCTTCTAAACTATTTGTAGGTGAGCATAATTTTCAAAATTTTACAAAAAGATGTGAAAGGACACCTATAAGATTTATCAAAGAAATGAAAGTTTCACAGAACAAGATGATAACAGTTATCGATGTAGTTGGTCAAAGCTTCCTTTGGAATATGGTTCGAAAGATGGTTCAGGTGGTAACAATGGTTGGTGCAGGGAAAATGGATGAAGCGGATATGGAATTACTTTTGAATCCGGATATTTATGCTTCAATCACTCCTGTACCTCCAGATGGACTTATATTAATGGATGTAAACTATGAGGATATTGATTTTACATTTGATAGATATGCTAAACATAACTTCTTTAAAACAATTAAAGAGGAATATATTAAAAGAAGAACTATTGCTGCTGCAGAAGAAGAAATTATCAAGGTTTTAAGACTACCATAAAAATCCCATGCAAACCATAAATATTATGAAAACAATAAATTACAAATAATTAGCATAAAATTACCCAGATGGAGGAAATCACCTGGTATATAGAAATGTTAGTTCACAAACTATGAAAGGTTCAGATTTATTTTTAAAACCTGACAGAACCAATAATTCACATAGAGGAATCATTGTTGGATTTGATCCTGGACTTACAGTAGGAATAGCTATATTAGACCTTAATGGAAATTTGATCTCACTGGTAAGCTGTAAGGAAATCCGGCGTTCTGAAATTATTAGTCACATAATAGCATATGGAAAAACAGTTTTAGTTGCTACAGATGTATATCCCATACCAAAAACTGTTAAAAAACTTGCAACAACTTTAAATTCTAAAATATGGTCTCCTTATAAGTGTATGTCCATTGAATCCAAGACAGATATAGTTGATTCATATCTACAATATGAGAACAATAAATTACTTGAAATTCGACAAAATGCACACGAGCGGGATGCACTTGCAGCAGCTGTAAAAACTTATCGTGATTTTTTTAATAAATTTCAACAGATAACAAAGCGTGCTGAAAAGGCAGAATTGGATGATAGTGCTATTGAATCAGTAAAGATGTTGGTTATAAATGGTGTATCCATAAGTAATGCTATAAAACAAATATCTGAAGAGATTAATAAAAAAAATACTATTTTAAAAGATTCTGATAATAATTTAGATAATCTTAATGTATCAGAGTCCGGTATAAACCCTAATGGGGCTGAAATAAATAGGATTGAATCCACAACTGATGATTCTGATGATACACAGGACATAAGTAGAACAGATTATGAGGATGTGGTAATATCCAAATTGAAACATAAATTAAAGTCTCAAAAAAGATATATTGACAATTTAACAAGGAAAAATATTCTTCTAGAAAAAGATAATCGTTATTATAAGACGGAAATTTCTAAACTCCAGTCTAAGGTGGATAAACTTCACTACAATTACACCAAAAAAATCCTTCAAAAGAAGGAAGTATCATCTAAAATTGCAATAATTAAACGTATCCAGGAAAAATACAACGAAGAAAAATCCCGGAGGATACAATTAGAAGAAGAATTAAGGTCATTAACTGAAATTAAACCTTTAAAAATTTCTGAAAATAATTTGCCAGTAAAGATAATAGAATTCTTCACAAAAGAGGGTATAAGAGAAGCTTGTGATAAATGGGAAATTAGAATGGATGATATTGTTCTTCTTAAAAATTCTGAAGGTGGTGGATCACAAACTGCTTCAATGATAATCAATTTAGGTGTTAAAGCCGTTATCACAATGGATAAAATATCGGATCCAGCAGAAAATATATTTGAAGAAAATATGGTCCCATTGATACATGCAAACAGTGTAAAAATGACTTCTATGACTGAATTTTATCTTGTAAACTCCAAAGATTTCAAATTGGAAATTGAAAGATGGAAGGAATATGTAAACAATCAGAAGGAACAGGAAAATAATAAAAATCTTCTAAAACTTGTTGATGAGTATCGAGCCCAGAGAAGAAGACCATGAATATTTCTGTAAATAACTATTAATAAAACTTAAACTCATTTTATATTTATACTATTCTTAATTTTTTATTTATTAAATGGAGTTTTATAATGAAAATTGTGACTGTAATAGGTACAAGACCAGAAATAATTAAAATGGCCCCTGTTTTAGATGAAATGGAAAAAATGGGGATTGATAATATTTTAATTCATACTGGACAGCATTATGATCATGACATGTCACAACAGTTCTTCCAAGATTTAAAGATTAAAAAACCCGACTACAATATTGGTGTTGGTTCAAATTCCCATGGAAAACAAACAGCTATCATGATGGAAAGTATAGAAAATGTTTTAATAGCTGAAAAACCGGATATTATCATGGTTCAGGGTGACACCAATGCAGTTCTGGCTGGTGCTTTAACAGCTTCCAAGCTGCATATGGCGGTTGGTCATGTGGAGGCGGGTTTAAGATCCTATGACAAAACCATGCCCGAAGAAATAAACAGACAGATAGCAGATATTTGTTCAAACATATTCTTTGTTCCCACCGAAGAATCTGCTATAAACCTATTATTTGAAAATATTAATCCTAATGAAATATATGTAACAGGCAACACAATTGTTGATGCATGTAATAGACATTTAAAAATTGCAGAAAATGAATCAAACATTTTAAATGAACTTCAAATAACAGGTGACATCATAATACTTACAATTCACAGGGCAGAGAATGTTGACGACCCTAAAAGGCTTAAAAATATAGTAGACGCCCTTCTGGAACTTAATAATATTACGGTGGTATTTCCGGTCCATCCAAGAACGGTTAAAACACTTAAAAAATTTAAATTTTATGATAAACTAGAAGAAGCTCCTCACATCAAACTCATTAAACCATTAGGATATCTTGATTTTCTTTTACTCCTTTCTAAATCAAAATTTGTAATGACCGACTCTGGAGGATTACAGGAAGAAGCCATAACACTTAATATTCCATGTATAACATTACGTTATAATACAGAGAGACCAGAAACTGTTAAAGCTGGTGGAAATATCCTTGTTGGTACCGATAAAAATATAATAGTAGATACCTACAAAAGGATATCAACCGACTCCACACTCTACCAGAAAATGAAAAACGCAGGGAATCCCTATGGAGATGGTCGATCATCAAAAAATATTTTAAAAGCAATTATAGATGAATACGATAATGGTAAGTTTGATATTAAATTGCCTGAACATGTGAAAAGTTTCATTGGTCGGGAAGTCCTAAAAATTCAAGAAAATATTACTGTATCTGAATATGAGAAAAAATATCATGGTTCAACTGTTAACATGATATTTATGAATAATGAAATCAAATTTCCTTATTCTGATGTTAATCTTAGGGATATGAATGTGCTTATAAATAAATTTAAGTCATATTAATTGATATTTGTTATTATTTATCAAATATTTAATATTTTATCATTTAATTCATGCAAAGGTTTATCTGATTTATATTCCAATGAAAAACAGTGAATAATGGTAGGTATAACTATTTGATTTTATATGGAGAAAGTAAATGAAAATACTTGTTTTTGAATTTGCAACTGCAACTGGATCAGATGATCCATCATTCATAGCCGAGGGCCATGCAATGCTCTATGGGCTGTTAGAAGATTTAAAAGATTTTAAAACATATCATTTAATTTCTAATGATTCTCAAATAATGAACACCCAATCAATTCCTGTGACTGTCAATGAAGACCTAGGGGAATGGCTTAGAAAGAACATTCAAAATTATGATGCATGTCTTCCCATTGCACCCGAAGAGAACAACATACTGCATGATCTGACATCGATAATCGAAGAGCAAGGAGTTAAAGTTTTAGGTTCCAGTTCAAATGCTGTAAAATTAACAACCAATAAATTTGAAACCTACAATGCTTTAGAAGATAAGTTTCCGATTATCAAAACTGAAAAAATATATTTCAAGAATTCAGATCAAAAATCTGGTGAACATGGGGCGTATTATGAATCTCACATGAAAAATGGTTTATCGACAGTTGTTAAACCTGCTGATGGTGTTTCATGTTCGGGAGTTATGGTTGTGAATTCTTTAAATGAATTCATAACTGCCCAGGATCATATTCATAGGTTTACACAACTTCCATACTGCATTGTCCAAGATTATATAAATGGTGTCAGTGTCAGTGTCAGTCTTTTATGTAATGGTGATAAAGCCGTTCCTTTAAGCTTGAACTATCAAGATATCAGTTTAAATTCGGGTGAAATAGAATATTGTGGAGGTAATGTTCCATTTGAACATAAACTCTCTGAAATTGCAATGGAAATAGCAAAAAATGTTATTGAATCAATTGGTGGGATTAAGGGTTATGTTGGTGTGGATATGATACTTGATGAAGATAGTAATAGGGTCCACATAGTCGAGATCAACTCAAGGATAACAACAGCCTATGTTGCACTCAGAAAGATTATTAACTTCAATCTTGGAGAGGCAATACTAAAATCTGTTCAAGGGGAACTACCCGATGAAATAACTTTAAATGGAAGTATAAATTTTTACAAAGAGGGTAAAACCCTTAGGATCAGTGTTTTAAAATGAAGATCGCAGGTTTTGATATAGGTGGGGCAAATACAGATGTTGCTGTGGTTGATTTTGATGAATCAGGTAATATAGTTGGGATCGAAACAGATTTTGTTTATCTGCCAATGTGGATGAAAAATGATGAATTATCAGAAGCATTAATAAGACTCCTTGGAAAAGGTGTTGATGAAGTAGATGGAGTAGGAGTTTCAATGACCGCTGAACTTGTTGATGCATATAAAACAAAAAAAGAGGGCGTTATTGATATTTCAAACAAGTCATTTGCTACATTTAATGTACCGGTAGGATTTGTAGGTCTTGATGGGATAATGGAATTATCAGAAGTGGTTGATAATCCGATGATGGTTGCAGCTGCTAATTGGATTGCAACAGCACCACTTGCAGCGAAATTAGATCAAAACTGTATTTTGATAGATATTGGAAGTACAACAACCGATATTATTCCCATTAAAAATGGTAAAGAGTGTTCTGTGGGTAGATCTGATCTTGAAAGATTGAAAACTGGAGAATTGGTTTACAGTGGTACTTTAAGAACCAATGTGGCTGCATTAATAGAAAAAATACCATTGGATGGGGCAGTGTTAAGAATAGCTTCTGAACTATTTGCTGTGACAGCCGATATTCAGATGATACTTGGAAACATCACAGAAGAGGAATATAGTTGTGACACTATGGATGGTTCTGGAAAATCCGTTGAAGAGTGTATGAGAAGATTATCACGTGTTGTATGTGGAGACATGGATGTTTTAAATCCAGATGAAATTAAAGTCATGGCAGAATACATATATTCAGAACAAGTTTCAAGGATTTCTGAAGCTCTCCTAGAAGTTTCTGAAAGGAATAATATATCAAAGGTTGTTAACACAGGCCTTGGAATGGATATTTTGGGTGCCAGGGTATGTGAACTATCTGGTCTTGAATACATTGGAATGGATAAGTTACTGAATAAGAAGGATTGTGTTGTTGCCCCTGCTGTTGGAACAGCAATTTTAATGGAACAGTTCATCATAAATAATAAAATTAATTAATGAATTTATTTGACATAAATTAAAAAAAGAAATAAAAGTAAAAAAATAATATTATAGATATATATTTTTTATCTAAATAACCATTAAAACTGTTAATATTTTATTTAAATGTTAATTTACAAATTTTTTAAGATTATTAGGATTTAAATTCTTTAGATTTAGTACCATACCTTTTTAATGCCTAATAAATACGCAATAATGTTAGCTCCAAGATGTAGGAATACACTAATCACGAGTATAATCACAATCATTTCAACAGGTATAACAACAATTAAGGATGCAAATACGAGTGCGCCTACAACAAAGTCTAACTGGTCTAAAATTGGAGCTGGTCTTCCACTTTCAAGTTTTAATCGCCTTTTAATAAAGCTTCCAAAAGCATCACCTATTAATGCTCCTCCACCAAGAGTAAGACCCAATAAGAATCCTTGTATAATATCTCCTGTAATTATGCTTTGTGCAACTCCCACTAAAGTCCCAATAATGGTACCGATAATGGTTCCTCTCCATGTTACTCCATTTCCTAGTATTCTTTGGCCGTCACTGAATTCATGGTTAAAATCCAGAGGTTTTCCGCCACCAAATGCTAAAGCTGTAACGTTGGCAAGGTATGCAGGTAACATAAAGTATATAGCATATGCTGATAAATTTATTACACTGACTACACTTGAGTCCATAGTTTACCTCCAATTTAAAACAAGATAATAATTATGTTAGCTACTTAAATAACGTTTTGGGTGAAATAATGGTTATAAAAAATACTAAGAGTCTGTGTCCAGAGTGTCTTGCAATACTAGATGCTGAAGTATATGAGGACAAAGACAAAATAATGATAAAGAAAACGTGTAAAGAGCACGGAGAGTTTAATAATACTTATTGGAGCGATTCAGAAGTTTATAAAAAAGCAGATGTATATGGGAAAGTTGGTAAGGGAATTGAAAACCCTCAAACCATTGCTGATTCTGAATGTCCTCAAAATTGTGGATTATGCGATGAACATGAGAGCCACACTGTTCTTGGACTTATCGATGTTACCAATAGATGTAACATGAAATGTCCTGTTTGTTTCGCCAATGCAGCAGTTTCAAAGACTTTATACGAGCCAACCTATGAAGAAATTAGGACAATGCTCCAAAATTTAAGAAATAACAGGCCCGTTCCAACACCAGCTATTCAATATGCTGGCGGTGAACCAACTGTTCGTAAAGATATTGTTGAATTAATAAAACTTGCTAAAGAAGAAGGATTTAGGCACACACAAATAGCCACTAATGGTATGAGACTTGCCAGACTTCCTTCATTAGCAGTAGATCTTAAGGAAGCAGGATTAAATACTGTTTATCTTCAATTTGATGGGATAACAGAGGAACCTTATCTCAAATTAAGAAATAGAAATATGTTAGATATTAAGCTTGCAGCAATTGAAAACTGTCGTAAAGCCAATCTTGGAATTGTATTAGTGCCAACAATTTTGAAAGGTGTTAACCATGACCAAATTGGAGATATACTCCGTTTTGCAGCCAAAAATATCGATATTATTAGGGGAGTAAACTTCCAACCCGTATCATTTGCAGGTAGAACACCCGCAGAAGAGGTTGAAGCTCAACGTGTAACAGTCCCTGATTTTGAGAGAATGGTGGAAGAACAGACAGATGCTCAGATAAAAGCGGACGATTTCTATCCTGCTAGCTGTGTAACTCCTGTTTCAGATTTTATAGAGGCTATAGATGGGAATCCAAAGGTATCATTTACATGCCATCCACACTGCGGAACAGGAACATATGTTTTTGTTGAAGAGGATGGAATGGTTCCAATCACACGGTTTGTTGATGTTGACAGATTTTTCAACCTATTAAAAAGTAACACCGAGAATATGGAGAAGGGAGGACTGGTTAATAAGGCAAAGATTGTTGCCAGAGCAACTGTAGCACTTCCAAAAACAGTGGATATGTCAAAATCTCCAGACAGTGTTGATCTAAGAAGTATACTTACCGCTGTATTTAAGGACAGGTCATATAAATCTCTTGGAGAATTCCATAGGAAAACACTTCTTATATCATGTATGCACTTCATGGATCCATTCAACTTCGACCAAGATAGGGTTAGAAGATGTGTTATCCATTATGCTGTGCCTGACGGAAGAATAATACCATTCTGTTCTATGAACACTATTTATAGGAAAGAGATAGAGGATAAATTCTCTAAACCGTTCAGTGAAATCTCTAAATAAATTTATTAACAATAATCTTTTTGGTTGTATCAATTGATAATCGAAACACCATCCCGCCTTCATCTGACCCTACTTGATCTTAATGGTATCTACGGTAGGATAGATGGTGGTGTGGGGATCACATTAAAAAATCCATGTCTCAAACTTGAAGCAGAATCAGCCCATAATGGGATTGAAGTGGGATTTTCAAAATCAAGTCAACTTATTAGTGATTATGTACATGATTACACAATTAAAATAGAAAATTCTGCTATTAAAATTAAAAACAAACTGGAAATTGAAGGTGGGTTTAAATTTACTGTAGAAACTGCATTCCCTCCCCATTCGGGATTAGGATCAGGAACTCAGCTATCATTAGCAGTTGCCAAACTCATTTCCACCATGAATGATCAAGATTTAACAGCATTAGATCTGGCAAAAATAGTGGGAAGAGGTGGAACCTCAGGTATTGGGGTTGAATCCTTCGAAAATGGCGGTTTCATAATTGATGGGGGCCATAAATGTAATGAAAAAGAGGGATTTCTCCCATCATCTGCATCGTGTGCATCTCCACCACCAATTATTGCAAGGTATGATTTTCCAGAGGATTGGCGGATAATTCTTGTGATACCCGAAGTTGAAAGGGGTGTTTCAGGTGCTAAGGAGGTAGATGCTTTTCAGACCTACTGTCCAATACCACTCAAAGAAGTTGAGAGATTATCACATATCATTTTAATGAAACTCATGCCATCAGTTTTAGAAGCTGATCTTGATACTTTTGGTGATGCAGTAAATAAAATACAAACTATAGGATTTAAAAGAATAGAAAATAAACTTCAAAATCCCTATATAGCGAAAATTATGAATGAGTTAATGGTTGCTGGCGCTGCAGGTGTTGGTATGAGTAGTTTTGGCCCAACTATCTTTGCGGTTACAGATACCAATGAACTAGATATAGTGAATGCAGCAAATGATGCACTGAAGGATGTTGGTGGTGAAATTATCTGTACCAGTGCTCAAAATAGTGGTGCTAAACTATTAAACTAGACTTTATGAAGGTATGAAACCATGGAAAAGATAGAGGGAAAAGTTTGGAAATTTCGAGATAGTATTGATACAGATGTTATAATAGCTGGAAGGTATCTTCGAACCTTCAGCCTAGACGATCTATCAGCACATGTAATGGAAGCTGAAGATCCTAAATTTGCTGATAACGTTCAGAAAGGTGATATAATAGTTGCTGGATGGAATTTTGGATGTGGATCATCAAGGGAACAGGCTCCAGTTGCTTTGAAACATGCGGGTGTTTCAGCTATCATAGCAAAATCTTTTGCAAGAATATTCTATAGAAATGCCATAAATGTGGGACTGCCTGTAATTACAGCAGATGTTGAGGTAGATAAGGGAGATATTATGTCTATTGACCTTGAGAATGGGATCATTGAAAACATGAGCACCGGAAAGAAATTTAAAATAAAACCATTCGACCAGTTCATGCTTGACATCCTGAACGATGGTGGACTTGTAAAACACCACCTCAAAACAAAGGAATAGGTGTAACTTTTCTTATCAAAAATTTTTTAAAGAAATATACTTTTTTGATGATATTAAATCCTTATATCAAACAAATTATAGGATATTATTTATAGGATATTTTAAAATATTATATATTTTGAAAATATTTATTTAATGAAATTAATATGCCAGTTAAAATATATAAAAATACTAGATAACTAAAAAAAATATATTACATAAAAAAACTAATTTGAATGAATATTTTATTTAAATTTATTAAATTCAAATTTAAGGGAAGTAAAAAATGAAGTGTACTGTTTGCGGATCAGAATCCTGCGAAATATTAAAAACTAAGGGTAAATTAACTAAGGAACTTCTATTAAAATGTAATAAATGTGGAAACATTTTCAGAGAGGTTGTCGAGGTTGAAAAACCAATTGAAATAAGGGTAGTTGTTAGTGAATATGAATCATCCCATAAAACATCTGTAAAACTTTATCCGGATGAATTTCTAGAATTTGAGGGTGTACTGGATCTTGATGGTCGTCCGGCCGAGATAACATCAATTGAAAATAATAGAAGTGGGCGAGTTATGTTTGCACCTGTAACTGAAATAGATACTATATGGGCTAATTATATAGACACACCTGCACGTGTTGGAATTTCAGTTGATTTTGGTGGTAAAATACTATCAAGAAAGGTTGAAGTGGACAGGAAATTTGAATTTACAATTGGTGACATTGTTAAGATCGAAAATGTAATTTTCAAGATCAGGGGAATTAAAACCCAAGACCGGAAGATGAGAAAGGGTTTTGCAAAGGCATTTGTTGTTAAAAGAGTATACGGAAAGCCTGGTGATGACCTTAAACGTTATAAATATGATTTAACTTCTAAGATAGTTGAAGTGGTTACTGTGCCTAACGTGATTGATTATGATGATGAAGAATAGAACAAATCTGGTTTCGAAATTATTAGAAATGGGCTATATATCATCGGATATTGTTAAGGATGCNNAGAAGAATTAGTGGAAAGATTATTAAATTATGGTTATATAAAATCAGAGAAAGTTAAAAAAGCCATTCTCAAAGTTCCCAGGGAAGAATTCATACCTCCTGAAAATAAGCAGTACGCTTATATTGATCAACCATTACCTATAGGTAAAGGTCAGACTATTTCAGCACCACATATGGTGGCCATTATATGTGAAAAATTGGCCCTTAAGAAGGGAATGCAAGTTCTTGAAATAGGAACCGGATTTGGATACAATGCCGCAGTGGTTTCTGAGATAATAGGGCCCAAGGGACATGTTTACACAATAGAAAGAATAGAAAAACTCAAAAATATTGCAGAACAGAATCTAAAACGTACAGGTTACTCTGATAATGTTACAATAATATATGGTGACGGTACTAAGGGATATGAAGAAAAATCACCTTACGATCGGGTATATGCAACTGCAAGCGCACCTAAAATTCCCGAACCCCTTAAAAAACAGTTAAAAATTGGTGGAAGATTATTGACACCGATTGGACTTGATACATCAGTTCAAGAACTTTTATGTTTAAGCAGGGTCGGTGAAGACGATTACAAATCATATAATCTTGGGGGAGTTGTTTTTGTTCCTATGATTGGGGAACATGGATGGCCTGAATAATATATAGAATCCTTAATTCTACTAAAAAAAATATAATCTCCTAATTTTCTATACTTTAAACTCTAGGAATTATTTCAGGATAATTTAATTCTATACATAATTATAGAGTAGTTATAAATTAAAAAAAAATATAAATTTATTTCATATTTAAAAATATTTTAGGAATATAAGCATGAAGATATACATCGATACCTTTGGATGCACATTCAACCAGGCAGATTCACAGATAATGGCAGGCCTACTAAAAAATAATGACTGGACATTAACAGATTCTCCTGCTGATGCTGATGTAATCATAATGAACACATGTTACGTCAAGCATCCAACAGAGCAGAAAGTCATTAATAATATCCAAAAAATGAAAAAACATTTTCCAGAAATAAAACTGATAATTACAGGTTGCATGGTTGAAATAGATCCAACTAAACTTGAAAGAGCAGCACCCGATGCAAGTTGGATAGGTCCACATAGAATACAATCCATACCATCCATAGTCAGATCTGTACTTGAGGGAGAAATAGTCAGATCAACAGGATATTCCAATGAGTCTAAGGTTTGTCTTCCTAAAATACGTTCAAATCCATTGATACATATTATTCAGATTTGTGAGGGCTGTGATGGTGCTTGTACTTACTGCTGCACCAGATTTGCAAGAGGACCACTTCAAAGTTATCCTTCTACTATGATCAAAAAAGAAGCAGAACAAGCAGTTGCTGAGGGATGTCGTGAAATACAATTAACAGCCCAGGACTCAGCAGCATACGGTAAAGATACTGGAGAATCTCTTTCTTCTCTTATGAATAAAATAGCTGATATAGATGGGGAGTTTAGGATAAGAGTGGGTATGATGCATCCAAAAAGTATGATAGGGGATGTTGAAGGGATTATAAATGCATTTAAAAGGGATAAATTATATAAATTTTTACATATTCCTATTCAAAGCGGTAGTAACATAGTTCTTAATGAAATGAATCGTTGCCATACTGTAGAAGAATTTAAATCTATAATATCTAGGTTTAAAGAGGAAATACCAGAAATTTCCATATCAACCGATATAATAGTAGGATATCCAACAGAAGATGATAAAGCCTTTTCTGATACTATTAATTTAATTAATGAGATAAAGCCGGATTTACTTCATATTTCCAAGTACATGCACAGACCAGGCACTACTTCTTCTAATCTTGAAGAAATTGGATATGAAACAATGAAGAAGCGTTCAAAGGAACTTACAAATTTAAAATCAGAGATCTCACTTGAAAAAAATCTTGAATTAGTTGGAACCAAACAACATGTTCTGGTGACTGGTAAAGGAAGTAAAGGAGGGTATGTTGGACGTACAGATTCATATAAGACAGTAATAATTGAATCTGCAGAAATTGGAACATTTTTAGATGTTATTATTACTGATGCAAAGTCCACATATTTAATGGGTTCAATTAACCAATGAATCAATAGAATAATCTTTTTTAAACTATTATTTACTAAATTTTTTTTTAATATTATCATATGTGTTTAATTTTATTATTTCCAATTCTTAGTGCATTTATTATTACAACGAGAGTCAGTCCCATATCTCCAAATGCTACGGCCATCCATAGTGAAACAAATCCTAAAATAGCAAAGAATGCAAATGAACTTTTAACTAGTATTGATAGTGAAACATTCTGTTTAACAACGGACATAGTTTTTCTACTTAGATCCATAATATAACTTATTTTTGAGATATCATCGTGCATCAATGCAATATCAGCAGTTTCAATTGCAACATCTGAACCTGCTGAACCCATAGCAATACCCACGTTGGATCTTGCAAGTGCTGGAGCATCATTTATGCCATCACCAACCATTGCCACATGTTCATCATTTAAAATGAGGTCATTAATAATTTCAACTTTATCCTTGGGTAAAAGACCAGAATAATGATTATCTATCCCTATTTTTGAAGATACGGCCTTAGCTGTGCCTTCATTATCACCTGTAAGCATTATGGTTTTAATATTCCTTTCTTTAAGACCCATTATGGTGCTTTGTGATGATGGTTTGATTTTATCCATCAATCCTATCAAACCAATAACATGTTCCGGATTAGAGATTATTAATACAGTTTTGCCAGTAATCTCTAATTTTTCTATTAAATCCTCTGGAAATTCATTATTAATGGTTAATAAACTTTTTCTACCAACATAAAACATTTCTTTATTGATCTGACCTTTAACACCCTTTCCTGTAACTGATTCAAAATTGTTAACATATAAAAATGTTACACCTTCCTTTTCACTATATTTTACAACAGCCTCTGCGAGTGGATGTTTTGATTTAGATTCTAATGAACCTGCGATTTCCAATATTTCATCTTTTGTATAATTATTGAGGGGGATAATATCTGTTACTTCTAATTTCCCCTCTGTTAAGGTTCCTGTTTTGTCAAATACAATTGTTTTAATCTTCTGCATTTCTTCAACATATTCCCCACCTTTTATCAACACTCCATTATTAGTACCGGCTGTTATTCCAGATACCATGGATACTGGGGTGGATATGGCTAATGCACATGGACAGGAAACAACAAGCAATACTAATGCTCTGTAGAACCATGTGTCAAAATTTAGACCCAAAATAAATGAGGGAACAGTTGCAACAATAACCGCTATTAGCAACACGGTAGGGGTGTAATAATTGGAAAATTTGTCGATGAATGCTTCGGTTTTGGATTTGTTCTTTTGTGATGTTTTTACAAGGTCTATTATTTTCGACAGTACTGTTTCATCGGATCTTTTTGTAACTCTTAATTCAAAATAGCCTTCTTCATTAATTGTACCTGCATAGACAATATCTCCCTCTTTTTTTGTAACTGGAATACTCTCTCCTGTTATTGCAGATTGATTAACTGATGATATTCCATTTATTATAATCCCATCTAATGGAATTTTATCACCCGGCATAACAACTACTATTTCATCTACATCAACTGCATGTGCATGCAATTTAAGTTTTTGACCATCTCTTTTAACTGTTGCTGTTTGAGGAGTAAGTTTTATCAATGATCCAATGGATTTTTTTGCCCTTTCACTTGCATAGTCTTCTAAAAATTCAGCTATAAAAAATAAAAATATTACAGATGCGCCTTCAGCTCCTTGACCTATTAAAAAAGCACCTACAGCTGCAATGGTTATTAATAGACTTATACTAAATTTTCCTTTAAAAAGAGCCCTAAAACCATTGGGTATAGTTTCATATCCTGAGATAATAACAACTGTAACAAATAAAATCTCGGCTAAAATCTGTTGACTGGTAAAGAAATTTAAATATAATGCATTGGCTAGGATTATTGCAGATAATCCTACGATATAAACAGCCTTAACTCTATTTTCCGGTACATTTTCTTCATATATATTTGCTGAACAATATTTACACGTATCTTTTGTGTCATCAAGTCTGGGGGTGTCTTTATTATTCCCGTGCATGTTCAACTCCTAGTTCTATTATTTTCTTTACATGATCATCTGCAAGGGAATAATAGGCCATTTTTCCTTGCTTTCGAAATTTAACAAGATTTTTGGTGCGTAAAAGTCTTAACTGATGGGATATTGTGGATTGATTTGCATCTAAAGCAGCAGTCAGATCACAAACACAAAGTTCCCTCTGGTATAATGCCTGCAAGATCTTGAGTCTGGTGGGATCGCCAAATATCTTAAAATTCTCTGCTATGATTATGAGAATATTTTCATCAAGCATTTTAGATTTGACTTCTGCTACTGCTTTTTCATCGGTACATTCGATTTCACAAACATCATCAACTTTCATATGTATGGCTGTGCATATGAACATATATACTTATGTTTTAAAGTTTACTTTTTGGGATTATGTTTAATTGATGATAATAATCAGTATTTCCTCTTCTTTATTGAGTTAATTGTTTATACACAGTTTCATGAAATGTACTTAACTTTATTAATTGACAACTAACATATAATGAAGAAATGGTCTAAATCTAAAAGAAATTTGATTTTGTTTCTGATATTTGTTTGATAAAAATTTATTATATATCTCGATTTATGAGTTTAAAATTAATAAAAATGGGTGATTTAATGTCATATCTTGTGTGTGAAGAATGTGGAAAATACTATGAACTCAAGGAGGGTAAAGACTCTTTCAGTTATGAAAAATGTTCTTGTGGGGGTAAATTAAGATATACCGACACATTAAATGGAATTAATAATAGGGATATAACATTAAAAGGCTCTGAAATCACATGCACAAACTGTGGAAATAAAAATCCTGATGGTTCAATGATATGTTCCGGTTGTGGAAGGAGATTAGAGTCTAATCAACAGTTAAAAAATATTAACTCCCCATTAAATAGGAGTGTAAGTTGGGTGGGGATTGCTATCGGGTTTGGATTTCTCTTAACCACTATAATGTTTGGTATTGTAGCAATTTTTGGTACAAACATTCCCCAAAACGCTGCAGACATCCCATACAACCTTTTAGTACAGTTTGGAATTCTAGCCATGTTTCTGCTCGTTGTGTCTGGTTTAATAGCTTCATTAATTGGGGGCAGTGTAAAATTAAAAAATGGTATTATTAACGGTGGATTGGTTGGAGTAATCCTTGGATTGATTGTTGGTGCTACTTCAGGTTCCATATTATCTATTGCGGCTTTAGCAATTTTTGGATCTTTAACAGGGCTTGGAGGAGTGTTTGGAACATTTTTAAAGAGAAGATTTAATAAATAATTATGAGAATAATATTTTTTTAAAATAAAATAAAAAAATGGATAAACTTACAATCTGCCCTTCATTAGTTTTTTACTAAGTTTATCCATTTTCTTAGCATCATTTATTTGTCTTTCCATCTTACTATCTTCAATTAAAACACCGCCCTGATATCCACATTTCATACAGGTCCATATTCCTGTTTGGGGCACAAGTATTTTAATCCTTTTTGAACCACACTTAGGGCATAATTTTATTTTTCCCATAAAAAAATCCCTCCTAAAAAATAATCATATTTCTTATAGATTTTCTCATGATAAAACTATTTATTATTGATAGTTAGTAGCAGAAATTGGGTTTAAATATAATAAAAAATAGGGGCATATAAAACCTCTTAAAAACTGTAAAATTCTGTTTTGAATCATAAAATTTAAAATAAGTGCCGTGGGCCGGACTTGAACCAGCGACATCCAGATCTTCAGTCTGGCGTTCTCCCAACTGAACTACCACGGCAAATGGGCCGGACGAGATTCGAACTCGTGATCACCTCCGTGTCAGGGAGGTATCATACCCCTAGACCACCGGCCCAAAATGAGTCCATCTTGAATATAACTCTATTCCTATTTAATGTTTTGCATAAGTAAACCTAATTCTGCTCTTGCATTAGACCTATACCTTATTAAACAAATGTAGATTCAGGATATGAGATTTACTATGCAATTACATGAAGATATACTTGACTATTGGTTAAGAGGAAATTCCAATAGATTATCTAACATATAATGTAAAAAAAATTTATTCAAAATTTCACAGATACTAAAAGGTTAGAATAACTCATAGAGTAATTTTATAATATATGAAATCTTTATTTTCTTAATTATATTTTGATATGTTTCATTCTTCCGATTTCTCTTCCGGACATTGATACTAAAGCTATTCCAGAAGATAACATGTTTTGGATAAACTGAACTTCAATATTTGGTAATGGTAACTTTAAGACATCATGGACTTGGATATAGTCAGTATACGAGTGATGTTTGTATATTTTATAATTTCCCGATATTCGCAGTTTTGGATTTGTATATCCTTCTCAATTGGTTAATATCTATTAAAAATTAATGATAAAAGGGAAAAACATTTGAAAGTCTTAAATTTATACAAATCATGTTGAATTACATTTTAACATACTGTTTTAGATTAAAATAATCATAAATTATATAAAATACTCTTAAAAACTGGGCAAAAAAGGATTTAAGTCCGTTGAAAATCGTAGAGTAATAAATTTTATATGAGTTAGCTTACATAGTAAAGAGGGAAGAAAATTTAATTAAAATTTTAGGGGGAATTTTATTGAATATAGGAGATCCAATTAAAACAACTGTTGAAGAAATTCGTAAAGTTTTAAACATAGAAAATGTGGTCGGAGAAACAATAGAAACCGATGATAAACTTTTAATTCCTATTACTAGAATGGGTATGGGATTCGGAGCAGGTATGGGTGAAGGTANNGTTATAGTTGTTTTCAAGGGAGTAAGTGGTCCTGAAGGAGTTAAGGTCATGTCATTAAAAGCTCCAGACCCATTAACAAGGGCTATAGGTGAAATAAGTAATGCTGTTGTTGAAATTATGGGCCAAGGCAGCAAAATGATGAAGGAAAAAGGTCAAAAAAAGAAAGAGGCCAAAATTGATACTAAAAAGGGCGAAGCTGAATTTAAAGTCGATAAGGATAAAGCTAAGCTTGATATTAGAGAGAAATAAATAACTAATAAATATAATTATGGAGAACAACATTGATCAACCTTCTATTTTTCATAATACTTGTTATAATAATATTATTAGTAATATTAATAGCAAGTATTATGTTGATCCCATTTCACATAACTCTAAACTTGGATAATAAGGGTTTAGATTATAATGTATACTTCAAAGTAACTTGGCTCAGGATAAGGATTCTTCAAAGGGAAATACCTGCAAAGGAAGAAGAGAAGGAAGAGAAAAAGGAAGTTGAGAAGAAGGCTAAGGCAGAATGGACTCTTAACAGGATTATAAAAATTTTTAACCTTTTTTTAGAATCAATGCCCTATTTTGAGAACATCTTCTATGCATTTCTCAGATCCATCACAATAGAAAAATTAAAGTTGAACCTTGCTTTAGGAATGGACAGTCCAGTAGATACGGCACAAATGGCTGGTTTTTTCTGGTCTTTACTTCCGACTGTTAATTTAATTCCAAAGGTCTCAATTCATATGAATCCAGTATTTATGAAATCAACATTTGAGGGAAATTTAGAATTCAAAGTTAAAATCAGACTCTTTTGGATAGCTGTAGAAGGGTTAAAGGCCATCACTAAAAAGCCTGTAAGAAGTTTAATAAACGAGTTTAGAGCCTAAAAAAATAATTAATAACCCCGAAATATCATATCAGTTATTTGTAAGTTATTCCTGACATTTTATAGTAATAAAACAGTATCGGCAATAGTATGACTCCAAGAACAAAAAAGGTAAAGGAAGTTGGAAAGATGTTTCAGATCGGTGAAAGAACCTTTTATCCGATTATTGAAATTTCAACAGTTGAAATGGAAACATCGTTTGCTGAATCTATTTCTCCAATAGCATTAGTTGTTGTAGAACCATTAAAAAAATATATATTGCCACTGACTGACGAGGAAGTAGATTCTGCTGAGATCATCGATCTGTTTGATTTTACATAGAACATCTAAAATCCATGGTCAGTGGAAGGATAGAACCATTAATAATTTTTATCTTACAACCAAACAAGAAATATTAAATTGATTCCTGAGGATTATTTATCGATATCTAATGTGTTTATGTTTAATGGTATCAAGCCAGTTTATAAATGAATTAAATATCCATGGTAGTTGGAAAGATTTTTGAAAATAGGAATTTCTTAATTTTTTTTTTAGGATTATGAAATAAAAAAATGTAATTGATAAAAAAAAATATTTTTTAATCAATTTTCATGAATTCTGAATTTGATGCACCACAGATAGGGCATTTTTCAGGAGCTCCATCTTCAACAGTGTTACCACAGAGTGCACATACATAATAATCGACTTCAGAATTATCTCCAAGCTTCTCAAGTGCCTGTTTATAAAGGGTTGCGTGGATTTTTTCAACCTTATTTGCTACATCAAAGGTCCAGAGTGCTGTATTATTTTTTTCAGCCTTTGCTTCGGCAATAAAGTTAGGATACATATCTGTAAACTCTTCTGTTTCACCTGCTATGGCTGCTTGAAGGTTTTCTTTAGTTTCGTCTATTCCTCCAGCTATTTCAAGGTGGTTGTGAGCGTGGACTGTTTCTGCTGCTGCTGCTGCTCTGAACAATTTTGCAACCTGTTTAAAACCTTCTTGATCAGCTTTCTTAGCAAAAGCCAAATATTTCCTGTTGGCTTGTGATTCCCCTGCAAATGCTTCCATTAAATTTTCTTTTGAGCTCATATTTCTACCTCTTTATATTTATTAAAATAATACCAGTACACTTAATTGGTAACTACTCTATTAAAATTGTTTTGTATCTGATAGAAATTCTGGAAGAATTTTGAATTTAGACGATAAATCAGATATAATTCAATTATAAACCAGTTAAATTCAAAATAATATCATAAAAACATTAGATATGACTTTGATAAGATAATTAATATTGATTAAATATTAGTAATTAAAATAGATTTGTAATTATTTATATTTCTATATTTATAATTTAAAATTTAGAACAAATAAAAAAAGAAGAAAATTAGGCTGTTTTAACAGCCATGTCAATGTCATCTGCTTTGACAGTTTTTCTTCCAGCGTGTTTTGCAAGCTCTACAGCTTTTTTAGCGATTTCTTCACCTTTTTCTTCGAGTGATTTTGCTAAAGCTTCTTTTGCATCATCACTAATTCTTTGAGCACCAGCGTTTTTTATGATCCTTCCAACTGGAGCAATTGGTAATTCGGCCATAATTTCACCTCCTATTTAACCTAGGGATAATTAATATTTAAATTTATCGGTTATACTCTTATTTTTAGCCATCACATATACAATAATGAACCAAATGATGAGATCATTATATAACCAAAAGTTATAAGGGTATTAAGTAGGATATCAAATTCCATGTTAGAGCAGTTAAACATTGACACTCATATAGAAGATATTTTAGGGAAATCTTTAGATAAAAGAATATCACACAAAGAAGCACTCACACTCATGAAAACAACTGGAAGGGAATTACAAGCCCTTTTGATAATTGCTGATATTCGACGTGAACACATTGTTGGTGACAACGTAACTTACATAAAGAACTGGAATATTAATTTTACCAATATATGTACGGGTACATGTGGATTCTGTGCATTTAAAAGGGATGAAACTAATAGTGAATCTTATTTTTTGAGTACTGAAGAAATAGTTAAAAGAGCTAAAACAGCCTGGGATAATGGTGCAAAGGAAGTGTGTATACAGGGAGGACTTCATCCCGATATCGATGCTTATTACTATGAGGATATTCTTCTAAAGTTGAGATCGGAACTTCCGGATATTTATATTCATGCATTTTCTCCAATGGAGATATTATACGGGGCTGAAAAATCGGATATTTCATTATCTGAAGAACTTAAAATGCTAAAAGATGCAGGATTAGATTCCATACCTGGAAATGCTGCAGAAATTTTAAACGATGATATCAGAAAGATTCTATGTCCCAGTAAGATGAACACTGCTAAATGGATTGAAATAGTTGAAACAGCTCATAAGACAGGAATACCAACAACATGCACGATGATGTATGGACATATAGAAGAATTAAAACATAGAGTTGAACATATTGATATTTTAAGAAGTATACAAGAAAAAACAGGTGGATTTACAGAGTTTGTGCCGTTAACATTTATGCATCAAAATACACCCATCTATTGTGAGGGATTAGCAAGTCCTGGTTCAACGGGTATAGAAGATCTTAAGGTATATGCAGTTTCAAGGTTAATGTTTGGGGATTTATTGCCGAATATCCAAGTTTCATGGGTTAAACTTGGTTTTAAATTTGCCCAGATATGTTTAACAGCAGGTGCCAACGACCTTGGTGGCACACTTGGAGAAGAGAATATATCTAAATCTGCAGGAGCTCAACATGGTGTACAAACCAATCCACAAAACTTTCAAAGAGTAATAAGGAATATGGGAAGGATTCCAGCAGAAAGGGATACATTATACAAAAACATTAAATCATTATAATTATTTCAAAAAAATAAAAATCATCTTAACGAATGTAATAAAGATTATTAGTGGAGGGATTATTTTCAATGTTTTGGGAAGATCAAATTAAAATTTTTTTAGAAGATGAGCAAAGATTAGCTGAATTATATGAAGAGAATAAAGCTTTTGAAAGTCTTAGACATGTGGAGGATCATATACTTCAACATAATCTTGCATTAGGACATATAACTGGATATGTAAAATTTGAAGAAGTTGAAGAATTAGATATAAATCAACAGCAAACAGAAGATGAAGAATATTTATATCAATATATGAAAAGGAATAATGAGTTATCATCTGAAATTGCAAAGCTCCAAAAGAGTTTAAGAAAATTAAAAGAAGATTGGATAGAAGAATTAAAAGATTTAGATTATGAATAAAGTATTTCAGTTTTTTTTTAATCCTGATTAAAGTAAAAATTCTATATTCTAAACAATATTTTTATAAATTATGTAAGCAATCTTACTTGATAAAGAAAAATGAAAAGTTCAGAATTATTTTTAAAACTCCAAAAACGTATGGAACAGTATAAATCCAAAGTAAAGCCTGATAATGATTGTTTCTATGAAAATGATACGTCTATACAATCTATTGTGTCCAAATATAATTTGGAGAGTTTCAATGAGATAATGAATTCATCCTATGAAGAAGTGGATGATGAAGTCAATGAAGAAGAATTAAAGGATTTAATTCATAGAATAGATAATTATTTTAGTTTATACGCTCCTGATGATGAAAAATTCAAAGAATTCATCAAAATAATATCAATTTATTTAGTTTTCATTGCTAAAAAACCTTTACATCCCCCAGGGATTAGATTTTCAAATGGAACTACGGTATATGAAAAGGATGATTATTATTATTGTACTGGAAAAAAAGTATTCATAAATGATGAACTGTCATTATGCAAATATTGCATTGCTCGATGCGAATAAAAATATTTTGTGAGATTATAAAAAAAAACAATATATCTCATATTTTTCCTGATCAAGCAAAATAGTTCAATTATATCTCGCTTATTAAGTCAGCAAGTTGTTTTAAATCACTGACTTCAAATATTTCTGCACCTGCATCTTCATAACTTGAAACACGGCTATCAGCCACGTTCCATTTATTTTTAGGTTCTGGATTCAATATTAAAACTCTTTTAGCAGCTCTACACATTTGTCTAATAAAATTTGCACTTAATGGTTCACCATCATATTTTGGTCCTGCCCAATCCCGGCAATCACTTAAAATCAGAACATATGATTTATTATTCAACTTAACTTGATTAAGAAATCCTTCAAAGGCTGTATACATATTAGATTTTCCTCTAATCATTGAATTCTGCTTTCTGATATCTAAAACTTTAATGAAAGCATCAATTAGATTAAGCTCTTGGAGGGCTGATGTTACCTCAGCGGTTTTATTATCAAATTCAAATGCTCTAGCATGATTAAATGAGTTTTGAGCAGCATAAACCATGCAAAAAAACCAAATACTAATCCAATCACAGGAAACACTAACATCGCTTAAGAAAAAATGATTCTGTTTTTTTATCTTAGGTTTACTTTTAATAAGTTCAAGAAGAGTTCCACCATGTTTTAAATTCTTTCTAATAGTTCTTCTAATATCAGGTTTCTGTTTTTTAGATTGTTTATATCTTCGCACTCTTTTTGTGGCGATTTTTCGACCGAGCTTCTGACATAAATCAATTAATTC
>PMGM01000072.1 GCA_003158115.1 Methanobacterium sp. | reverse complement strand
CAAGATCTCATTAGTAAGTGGAGCCATTATTATAATAGGCTTATTACACTATTCAACCCGTAATTGTACATTTTTGATACCAACATTTAGTACTAAATATATAGATTTAAATTTATAATTATTTCATGAATAGTCCTCTCTAGATTTTAGATTTTCGAATGTTAAATAAAATAAGCACTTAAATATTGTTATAAATGTTTTCAAGTGNNTGGTGATCTAATCTACAATTACTTAGTATATTAATTAAATCTATTGACTTTGAAATAGGATTTTACCTGCACACTCTGTAAAGGTTCCTGTAGACTAAACATAACATATACAGCTTTACATAAACGCTATGCGTTTACTCAGATATATGCTCATTAATTCATGTAGTTACTTACTTACTGTGTTATTTACTCAGAGGTGCTGTAATTTAAAATTAATATTTATGGATGAAGTATGAAGATCCCAGTTAAAATTAGTATAATGGAAAGGGATATGAACATTACAATAAAGATGTTAGCGTTCCTGTTAGCAATTTTTAAAAAGCAATCTTGATTAGTACCACAATTAGGGCAAATGTTTGAATTCGATTTTATTGTTGAACCACATTTCACACAAGTAACTAATTCTATTTTCATAAACTTTCACTCTAAGATTAATGTTACATACTATTTTATACTTTAATATTTCAAAGTCATAGGATATAAAATAGGTTATTCACTAAAGTTATTAAATAATAGTACAAGTAATTAAACAGAACCCCAACAGAAAAGCCATACAACTTAAAAAAACTTATAAAAACATTATTAATTTTATTAAAACTAATCAGGATAACAATAATTGAGTAAAGTTGTTTTTATTCTTTTTTACTACCTGTTAATTTATCAAATATATATTTTTGAATTGTTGTTTATCAGATCCGTTTTCTAATGATTCAAGTATAATATCCATACATTGGTATTGAATAGTTGATTGGAGTTCACTATTTCCGTTATTATAACAGCCTCGTATTGAATCAACAGCTCGATAGTTATATGTTCCAATGAACCATGCGGAGGGATAAATGAAATTCCTATACAAAAATTAAAAAAAATATTCGTCTATTAACTTTTGGAATATTGAAAAATCTTCGTATTTACAATTATTTGAATGTTTTCTATAGTTTTATCTTCTAATTGAAATTTACTGGATATTTTATTACGTATAGAGCAAATTATAAATATTTTGCCAACTATAATATTATATTGGTGATATTATGAACGAAAAATCAAAAGGTGCAATAACATTCTTATTCGGTGTAGTTTTGGCTATTTTGGCTTTAGCCGTACCTGGTATATTTTATTGGCTGTTTTGGATAGTAATAGTAGTATTAATAGTGTACGGACTTTATCAATGGCTTCTCAAAAAATAATCAAGAGTTCAGAGGCAAAATAGAAGTTTATATTCTTTCTTCTTTTTTTAAATTAAATTTGCCCTAATATCTTTAAATATTAATAAATCTTTGTAGAGGATAACTTAGCACCTTTTTTCTCACTTTTAGAGATAGTTTAACCTCATATATATATTTTTGAATTTAAATAATTGGCTGTTGACATATATGTTAATAAACAGTTTTAAATAGAATTCAAGTTTGAAAAAAAGTTTATTTGGTATCTATACAACTTTAGTTAAAATAATCATAAATAACTTTTATTAATTCTATTAGGAGAGATCTTTCTCTCTGTAGGAGTTTCTGGGAAAAGACTGATAATAGATAAATAATGATATAAAAAAATAAGCTTAATTAATTTCTTATCTATTTTCTTCTTGAGACTTTTTTGTTACATTATCGCAAGAGATTCTTACAAAATATGTATATATTATTTCCATATAGTTATGATTAATAATATTAGAGTAATGTGATTTCAATAAAAAAAATGAGTGTGTCCTTTACAATCGTGGAGTCAATAAGAGAATTCAAATATCTACTAAGAGTTGATGTATCCTAATACTCGATTATATGGAAATTGATTATTATTGATTTAATATTTTTATGTTCAATCTTTCCTCAATAATTATTTTATAAGAGGAAGTTCACTTACTTTCCAACCTCGGAATCCGCCTAAAATATTATGAGCTTCTTTAAACCCTGAATCTTTCATTTTTTCTAAAAAATATCCGCCTCTTACACCACTTCTACAATATATGACATAATTTTTTTCTTTATCTAGCTTATTAACTTTTTTTTGGAATTCATGGCCATCATAATCTAAATTCTTCGCACCAGCTATATGTTTTTCAACAAATTCTTCATAAGGTCTAATATCCAGAATAATAAAATTAGAATCATTTTCATGTTCTTTAATCAATTTAAATGCATCTTGTGGTGATATAGTTTCCATTATTTGTTTAAATTCACTCATAATATCACTCCTATTAATCCCCTTTGAAATTTCTATCCCTTTCTTTATCCATTCACATTCAGATTTATGAATTAAACCTTTGAAATGTTTAATAATATTTGGATATAGTTTGTATCATTGTTATTTTATGTAATATTGAGTTTCGACTACACAGTAAGGCTCTTTAAGTCATAATCCAATTTCTTCCCTTATTTCATCCTCTTTAAAGCCAACTATAATTTTTTTATCGTTTATAACAATTGTTGGGAAAGATACTTGTGGATTTCATTTTTTAACTGTTTCAATAACTTCTTCTCTTTCTTTGCCTTCCAGAAGATCTACGTAGACATAATTGTAATCTGCATTAAGGTTTTCTATCAGTGCCCTGGTCTTTTTACACCATCCACATGTGCTTAATGCGAAAAGAATTATTTTTCCTTTATTTTGACCTTCAACATGTTGCATTATCATATTTTTTCATCTCCTAGTTTTATCATGGACATTACTATGCATTAACAAGTTATTAGACGCGTTCTACGGCTTTCACAAGACCTGAAATATTCATTCTATGAATTAAACCTCAGAAGACTATTGTCAAAATAAAAAAATTATTGAGACTACTTCGAATTAGGGAATAGTTCTATTCAATAATATTTGGCAAATATTTTGTTAATATCTTCAGGAGTTTTTATTGTGGAGGTATTGTCCATTTTAGCAATTTTTTGTACGTGTTCAATGTCTTCCTTTCTTAATGTTATTTTTAAATCATTTCCATCAGGGAGTTTTGTAATGGTCACCCCTTCTTCGTAATCGGCGGGTAATATATAAATGGGCACATCTGCTTTTTGACCCATAATTGCAGCATTAGAAATTAATGTATCTCCCATTCTCAAAGCGATCTTTGCAACGGTGTTTGAGCTGGCTGGTGCAATTAGGAAAAATTCATATTTATTTAACTGTATATTACCAGCTAAAAATGGAGAATTAGCATTAATCTCTACCCATATATTGTCAAAATGAGTTTCTAAATCATTAGATATTCCATAATATTTGATAACTTGATCACCAGATTTTGAAACATAAACTTCTATTTCTACCTGGTCTTGATATTGTTCTTTAATTTTTTTCATTATTTTCAGTGTTTCCACTATTTTATCACCAGCACCAGTAATCCCCCATGCAACCTTCTTTTTTTCCATTATTAATACTCCTTAAACCTCTTAGTAATCACAAATCTCTATTAATAAAACTAATCTCCAAAATAAAAAATTAATTAGATGATAAATTTATGTGCTGTTTAAATTCTTTAAATATCTATAAAAATTGATTCATCTTTTATATGCACTTTATATGACTCTAAGTCATTTGCACCGCTTTTTGTTGCTTCTTTTATTTCTTCATCAACATCTTTTAGGAGTTTACCAGTTTTAAGATCGAATTTTGCACCATGTGTAGGACAACTTATAATATGATCTTCTTCCAATTTTCCAACCGGTAAGAAACCACTCATATGTGGACAAACAGCATTTACAGCATAAAATTTGCCCTTAATTTTTGATATAATTACATATTTATCTTTAACAGGAAATCCTTTAATAGGACTTTGAGATAGATCTGAAACGTTACACACTTTTTCCATTAAAATCACTTCTGACATTATCAGTTTATTCGTTTAAAAAAAATGAATATTGATGAATCCCCCTTTTAAGATTATCTTTTAAGGGATTCATCTCCATCATTAAACCCTGCCATTATGTGTGTTCCATCACAGTAGGGTTTATTTAATGATTTACCGCAACGACACAGGGTTGCTCGGTTACGACTCTCGTAGACAGTGCCATCGGATGATTCTATTTGGATTCCTCCCCGTACCCATAGGGGGCCACTTACACCTTTGTCTGGTTCTTCTGTAACTGCTATGGAAGGTTCAAAGTCTGGTTCAATGGGGTTTCCTGTTTCTTTATTATATACTACAAATCTTCCCGAGTTACAGTTTGAAGCTATTTGAATCGCTCTACTTTTGGCTTCAGGATTATCTGAATGCATGACATTTTCTGTAATGCCTCCTGCACGGTTACAGAACCCGACATGATCACATAATCCATAATTATCTGTTAATAATAGATCTGGACCTTCAACTTTAGCGGCACTATCCAAGTATAGTTCTTTGCTTGCTGTTTCAGAACCTTCAAAACCTACTTTTTCATGGCTTCCATCACAATAGGGTTTATTTTGGGAATGTCCACATCTACAAAGTGCATATTCTTCTTGATCGGGATATTTTTTTTCTTCAATCCATTCGTATGGATAGCCAATTTCATCAGTTTTGATCTTAAGTTTTAATAGGGGAATTTTACTGGAAACTAAATATGGGCCGTTTTTAATTATTTTAATATGTTTTTTATTATTCTCTGTCAACTTTGATTGCTCCCGTATTTTGTAGTTTTTACATCAATCCTATCTGTTTCATTAAACCTATCTGGTCGTAGAACAAATTTTCTTCTACAATTTTGCCATCTTTCCAGTGTGCTACTGTGCAGAATTTTACTTTAAATTTTTTATTTGTTGGAGGAATTTCTCCTTCTGCAGTTTTCATTGGACCTTTCATTGTACCTGTGAATATTGCAACAGAACATGTCCAGTCATCTTGACCGAAAAGTACTGTGTATGGATCGTTTCCTACATGGTTATCCGGAAATGTCTTAAAAAATTCCACTGCTTCAAGATGATGCGCATCTTCACCTTTAGTTGGATCTGGTTGACCTGGCCAGTACACAACCACTTCATCATCATGTCTTTCATTGAATGTGTCCCAATCTTGGGAATTCCATGCATCATCTAGAGTTTTCATTAACCTCATATTTTCTTCAACACTCACTCATTTCATCTCCTAATTTTTTTATATCTATATGGGACTAGATTTTTTTTTGTAAGTTAAGAGTCCTACTTAATTTATAGGATTAGAATACGTTAAATATTATGTAACCTTTATATGGTTATAAGTGACACTAATTAAATATGATGCAGGACCCAGTAACAATATCAACTTTACGAAAACTTGGACTAACTTATTATGAGGCAAAAGCTTATTTGGCTCTTATGATGACTGGAATGACTAAACCCTCCGTTATTGCGGAAGAATCAGGAATTCCCCGTACAAAAATTTATGGTGTACTTAAAAAACTTGAAGAAAATAATTGGATAACCATTGAAAAAGGTCGACCATCTATTATAACACCCAAATATCCGAGAGAAATTATAGAAGAGAAGAAATTAATATTCAATTCCAATATTGATAGTGTATCTAACGAGTTGTCAATGACTTATGATAGTATGATGTCAAATGAAACTCTAAAAGTCAGAATTTTACATTGCGTTGATAGTATTGCACAACTGACTGTAGAAATGATGGAAAGAGCAGAAAAAAGGATAATGTTCATGGGTAGTCTTTATTCACGCCAAGAAATAGAAATTATCCAAAATCAAATGCTAAAATCCAAAGAAAGAGGAGTAAGTATTCGAATCATAACAATGCCTACAATAAAACTCAAAGATGAAGAAATCAACATAATAGAAATGTTATCTTTCATGAAAACTGACATTAAAATAGGACATCCTTACTTTGTAAAGAGTATAATGGTTGATGATAGAGAAATTCTTTTAATATTATCAAGAGTAAAGGATGAAATTCCAGATCTAGACAATATGATTGCTATCTGGATTCCAGATCCTTCTCTAACATCTTACATGGCAAGTGTATTTGACATGGATTGGAAGAACTTATAATAAACAAATCATTTATAACCACTTTCAACCGAAAAAATATACTAAAAATAAAACAATCTTAGTTAATTTAAATTTTGTTATATAAGGCACATGTTGGATATAAAATAAAAAAATGATTATTGATCGTTTTATACACTATATAATGATTTTTCTATATCGATTTTTGAATTAAATATTAAAGCTTTGTTTGTTGAGGATATAGCTGTTAAAGAGTCACTTTTTAATGGAGGTACAGCCAAAAACTCTGAATCATCTACCACCAGCAAAAACTGATTATCTAAGTCCATATATTCTTTTATATTCTCAATAGAGCGTTTCATAAGCTTTTCTTCTTTTTTATCCATTTCTATATGTGTTAGCATCTCAATTTTATCAATTATTTTAATATCTACATTACTCATTCGAGATAAACGTTTAAATCTCATATTTACCTCGTTTCCATCAGCCAGTACTACCAAATATATTTGAATATCCTTTTTTGCGATTTTTTCTATGTAATCAAGATATTTAACAGATGTCCGGCAATAAACACTCTCTTTAGCATTTTTCAACATATCTTTAATCTTAAATTCAAAACTTTTAGCACCGAAAATGAACCATAGAGGAGAATTAGGTTTTGTAGATATTTCTTGATTTTTAAAGTTCTGTAATTCGATTAAAGCTTCTTTCTTTGCATCCATATATCTTTTTATTATTACATCTAATGCAATTTTAGGTTCTATAGCTTGATACATGGCCGGTCTAGGGTTTGTTAAGACTATTAAATCATTTTTTTCAAGCATCCTCAAACCTTCATATATGCTAGGTTTGGATACATCCAGAAATTCAAGCAGATCTCTCACTTCGGCACTTTGTAAAAAAACCAGCGCAGCGTAAATTTTAGCCTCAGATTCAAGTAATCCTAATTCTGTTAAAGATTTAATCATTTTATAAGGTAATTCCACCATTATCTATCACCAAATCCGTATAGTTGTTAGTTTCATGTTTACTAACNNAAAAAAAGTAGTAAAATATATTCTAACTATTAGTTGTATTAATCAAAAATTTGGAATTCATACTTAAAATTAAGTAATGAACTAAAATTATAGGTGAATAAAGATATGAGTATAGAAAATAATGTTTTAAAACATTTTAAATTGATTCTTTCAGGACTTATGATTAGTCTCTTAATTGTTTCATTAGATAGTACAATTACTAGTACTGCTATGCCTAAGATTATTGCAA
>PMGM01000013.1 GCA_003158115.1 Methanobacterium sp. | reverse complement strand
TCATCTCTTTCAGCTTTCATTGATGTTGGGCGTTGGATATATTCTTTTATAAGATTTCTTATAACTTCGCCTTTATTTCTAGCACCTACTAAATCCCCAAATCGTTCTAAATCCGCAGGGTCAATAAGTATATTAAACATCTTGTCATTACTCATAGTATCGAACTCTTTTTTTTTCTTTTTTTCTGTTTTTTTTCTACTTACTTACTTACTTAATTCTATATCTATATCTAATATATATATATATATATCTATATACATACTAACCTAAACTATACTTGTAACTTACTTTTTTCTTTGAAAAAGTATTATCCTTGAAATGTTCCAAGTGGAGAGGAAGCGGAGGGATCCCCTAGTATGCCTATAAATCACCATCTAAAAAGTATTACCAGAACTTTAAAGCAAAAACAGAAAAAGGTATTACAAAGCTTCAAATGTTGAATACCCGAATGTAACACAAATGGTAAACAGTCGAAGCCCGATTACCATACCAAAGACCACAAAAAACCCACAAAATAACACATAATTTATTCGATGCTGTTATAAAATAAGTGGAAATACCTACACATTAAATAATTGTTTCTGCGTAGCAGAAACCTAGGGGGGTGGCGGTCGGGGGAGTTTCGTTACAATGCCATTTTACGAACCCGGTTTCTCCGGGTTTGTTCGCGGTACGCGAACTTCGTAACAATGAGCGTTTAACGAACGAGGGAGGAAACCTTTATATGAGTAAATGAGAAAAAGAACTAAATAGGCTCACACCCTTTGTTAGTACCTTTATATTAATTGGAATTGTCCTTGTAACTTTTTCCATTCTAATTTACACAAAAGAACTTATATACTAGTTAGTTCATACATTTACTTGTGTCTAGATGGAAATTGCAACCTTCTATTTAGACCATTTGCCATAGATGAACTTAGTAGGTTTTGTTTATTTATGGAACTTTATTTTTTAGAAACAGGTTCTCAAAAAATCTTTAACCATTTTCCTGTTTTCTGCTTTTTTTGTTCGTCATAGCACTATATTACGAACTAGTATTTTGTGTTTATATTACTGTTTTAAGTTATCTGCTGTTCTATTTGTTATTAGTAAAGTTTAGGAGAAATTGTATTATGACTGATAAAGACAGCATAGGAAGTATAGGTTTTGATGAGCTTTTAACTGATTTTGTACATATTGAAGATGTTTTTAATGATACTTTAAAACATGAAAGGGTTTTTAGTTCTGATTTTTTAGGACACCTGAAAGATTTAAAAAAGAAGCTTGAGCTTGTTGAGTTACCCTCTATTATTTACCATAATTATAGGGTTGGTTTGTTAAATAAGACCGTTGCTATGATTTTTTATATTCAAGAGATGGATAAATAGACATTAATTATATGTTTTTCCCTGTTAAAAATTAGTAAAATAGGTCTGTTTCCTGTGCCTGAATACCCGATAAATACGGTTCTCGAAATATTTATCGGTGTTCCAGATGCACTTGGGAGATGAGAAAATTATTAAAAATTGGGAGCTTGACCTTGGAGAAGAAACAAGCTCCTAGGAATAATATAATTTTATTAAATTTTAATGTTTTCTGTTTTTTTAAGATTTTAACATAATATTTTATCATATTTGCCGTTTTTATGTTATCTGTCGGGGTTCATCTATATTTATTGAGCTTTAAATTCATCAATAATTTAGATGCTATAATTTTAATCAAGTTATGTCTTATTTTATCAATATATAAAAAATCTATCAGTTATTCTGATGGCTTCTGTTGTTTAAATCAATCTTAATTTTGGTAGGATTTATTAAAAATTCGGGTTCCAAAAATTTTTGTTCCTGAACCATAACAATTATCCACAATCGTCTAGCTTTAACCTGCAAGGATAAATTATTTTTTTATTGAATGTTAGTTTTTTAATAAAATTAGAAATAGTTTTTAGTTAATTGGGGGGCGGTGTTTCCTGCGTCGGAAACCTCACCATATAACAATAATATTTTGGTTGCGAGTATCCTGATTTTTTATCAGGATCTAGAGCAACCATAAGAAACCATATTACTTTTTGTTTAATTCGTTAGTCTACTGAGCCGGTAGGTGAACGCCATGATAATATTATTCTCGTTCCCATTCCCTTCTAGGCATTTCGTCTGGTTGTCCTTTGGCTAGAGTTTCTCTCCGATATGTTGCCTGTTCGTGTACTTTTTTTCTATCAATCATTAGGTTATTTGCTGATGCTAACATGGCTTCGGCTATATGTAGTTCGTCTACTTTTTGCATTACTGCATAAGGGTGTTGAAATTCTAATAATAATTGTTCTGCAAGTCTGGCGAAGTTTTGCAATACTTTTTCTGGGTCAAATTCTAAAGCTCTTTCTTTTCTTCCCATTTCTGTCCATTCTACTGTTTTTCCTTGTTTAACTTCTTTCCATTTTTCTGTATCTATTTCGATGCAAACTTTTCTTTGTGCCATTAAATCATCTCCAAGGTTTTTAATTAATTCATAATTGTGTATTTAGCAGGTGAATACCCCGGCAGAGAGTAAATTGTTAATTTCTTCTTGATATGCTTCTCTGCTTTTTGTTTTTATCCTGCTGTCTAGTGCTATATGGTCAAATAATAGTTCTATTAACATATTGTTGTATCTTTTATCTTCTACATTTTTAAATTTCCAGTTGCTTAGGTTTCCCATTACTGCTTTGCCGTTTTTTATAAGGTCTTCTGGAAATGGTTTTTGTTCTATTAAGTGATTGTGCATTTTCTCTAAATAATATAATGCCGACATTTTGTCTGTTTCATACTTTGCTTTTTCCATTTCTTCCACCTATCCTTTTTTTTATTTGATTTATACATCTTAATGTTCTTGCTTGTTCCTTTGTTGCGTCATGGGTGCTTAATCCATTTTCATAAGCGTTTATATAACATTTTTCTCCGTCTTCTGCTATGATTTTCATTGCCATTTCAAGAATTTCTATTTTATCTAGGGTTTCAATAATCATTCTATCCCTCGATTGTTTTGTTCTTCTACTCTTTCTTTTAATCTTGTATATGGCTCATTATATCCAATAATGCGTATATAATCTTCTTTTGGTCTTAAATATGTGGCTATTATTTTAAGTTCTTCTTGTGTTGCTATCCATGCTTCTAAACTTGTTTTCTTTATTTCGAATGTGTCAGATATTAACATAATATCTTCGTGTGTTAAAGCTCCGAGCCATTCTTCCGGGTCTTGGTTATGATATGGCTGTTTTACTGCCTTTAATAGTATCATATCTCTTGCTTGGTCTTCTTTGCTTTTGGTTTTATCCACATCTTTTAATTCTTCATTCTTCTTAATTTGTGCATTATCAATTGCTCGGTTTAATATATCCACTTGTCTTAAAAGGTCATCTCTT
>PMGM01000028.1 GCA_003158115.1 Methanobacterium sp. | reverse complement strand
ATAAACCAAAATTATTAACTTTAACAACTTAAAATTATTGAAAGTTCTCTATAATTTTTTTAAGTAAATTGTGGGTTGACTCATAATTAAAAAAATAGAAAAAATTAGGATAACTATTTGTATTTTTACGCCTTGAAACTATTGATTATTGTGTTAAACATTTGTTCCTGTGATTTAACATCTGTTGCTATTGTTATGAATTGTATCTGGTAGTTGTAATTATTTTTTTCAAAGCTTATAGATTTAATTAAAACTGTTTCATTGCTAATTTTAGTTGTAAAAGTTGTTACATTAGCTTTAACACCGTCTATAGTTTGAGTGGTTTTGGTACCGTTAAGCTTTGCAATCTGAGATTTAAGATTAGAAGTGTTTGGTGTTGAATTACTGTTTTTTGGTGTTTTAATTATGATTATACCATTACCCTTTAATGTATTATTCATGAAACTTGAATCACCAAGTGCCACAACGGTATTATTTGTATGTGTTGTTTGGTTGATTATAGACCAGCTACTCGGATAGTTAAATGATATTCCATTAGCTGAATAGGTTTTTGTGGCAGTTGAATTATTACCGGTTTGACTGATACAACCCGATGCCATAACAACAAGGCCAACAATAGCAATTACAAATAAAAAATATTTTTTCATAATGCTTCCCCCTCCCAAATTAATATACCAATAAAAATATATAATACTAATATGCATTCTTGATCTATAAATATCTTCTCTAAAGGTCTGGATACTTCTTATACTATTAATTACATCCTAATGGAGTTACATGTCATGTCATCTTATGAAAATACTGAAGCAGAAATTTTACGGTCAAAACTTATAGAAACTCATAGAGAAACATCTATCGAAGATTATTTCAAGGGTGAGGAATGTGAAACAAAAAAAGGTTCCTGCTACAGAATTGAAGAACGACGAAAATTAAAATTAAATACCATAAGCCCACCTAAGGCTAAAAAATATATATTAAACGATTTAAAACTCATTAAAGGTATTGGAGACTCAAAATCTGATATTTTAAGATCTAATGGATACGAAACAATTGAAGATCTTAGGGAACATCCCCGTTACGGTGAAGATGCATGTAATTTAGTGGATATTGTTGATGAAGGTGATTTTTCAAAGATAACAGATTATGTTTTGAATAGATATCCCAAATCCCATGCCTCAGCACTTTATTCATCATGCTTTTCAGATAATGAAAATCTTCTCTTCATGGATATAGAAACCCTGGGACTTAAGGGTGTACCTCTAATATTGATTGGAGTTGCAAGGGTTGAATCAGATCATATACTAGTTGACCAGTACCTTCTAAGAAATCTTGATGAAGAAACTGCTGCATTAGATGCTTTCTTGTCACATGTTGATGAGGATACTGTATTTGTAAGTTTTAATGGCCAGACATTTGATATTCCCTATATTAAGGATAGGTTAAGACATCATGGAATGAAAAATAATATTCAAAGACATCATTTAGACCTTCTACATTTTTCTAGACGTACATGGAAAAACAAATTACCAAACTGTAAACTCCAAACATTAGAAAAACATCTTTTTAATTTTGAAAGGGAAGATGATGTACCAAGCAGTTTAGTTCCATCTTTTTATAAAACATATGATGAAACTGGTAATATTGGGCCTTTAATTCCAATAATAGAACATAATAGGGAGGATGTAGTTACCCTGGCAAGAATTTTATCCAGGTTACATACTGAAATGGATATTTAGGATTTATTTTTTTTTTATTCGAAGACTTTTAATAATTTTTTCAATGGTAGGGCGTTAACTATATCACCCTTTTTTGCCCATCCTCTTTTTGCAGTTGAGATACCAAGTTCCATATTTTTTAGTTCCAATATTGAATGAGCATCTGTATTTATTACAAGTTTACAACCATGTTCAATAGCTATTTTAATGTCCATATCCTTGAGATCTAGTCTGTTCATCTGACTGTTAACCTCGAGTAGGGTGCCTGTGTCTTTAGAGGTTTCAAAGATCCTTTCAAGATCCAGTTCATATGCATTTCGTTCCTGTATCTTCCTACCTGTTGGATGGGTGATTATATTGATGTTGTCATTTTCCATTGCAGATATAATCCTACGTGTTAACTCCTTCTTATTCTGTTTGAAACCGGAATGTATCCCTGCTATAACTATATCCATATTTTCTAATATTTTATCAGGAACATCAGGAAGGCCATAGGAATCAATATTGGTTTCAATACCCTTGAGTATCATGAAATCGTCCATTTTATTGTTGATCTTGGTTATTTCATTCATCTGTTTTATTATGGTTTTTTCGTTCATTCCATTGGCAATTCTAAGGGTTCCTGAATGGTCTGTTATTGCTATATATTCATATCCCATTTTTTTTGATTCATATGCCATATCATTTATATTCGCGGATCCATCACTCCATTCTGTATGCATCTGAAGGTCACCACAAATATCTTTATAATCTAAAAGTTTTGGTAATTTATTATTAATTGCAGCCTTTATCTCACCTGTATTTTCTCTTAATTCAGGTTCTATATATTCCATTTCTAAAGTTTTGAAAATTTCTTCTTCTGTACGGCCGGCAAGAAGTTTTTCGCCCTTAAAAATTCCATATTCACTGAGTTTGAGTCCTTTAGCTATTGCTATTCTACGTAGTTCCACATTTGTTTCTTTAGATCCTGTAAAGTACATGAGTGCAGATCCGAATATTTCATCTTCAAATGCCCTTAGGTCCACATCTATACTGTTTTCTTTTAATCTTACAGTTGATTTGGTTGGACCCTTAACAACTACATCGTCCACTAGGTCAATACCACTGAAATAGTCCATGACTTCGTTTGGTTTGTTGGTTGTAACGAGTATATCTATATCTCCTACTGTTTCCTTTCTTCTTCTTATGGAACCAGCTACTTCAACCCTGAAAACATAATCAAGACCAGCAAGATCTTCTTTTATCTCATTTGCAACTGGTAATATATGTCCGAGAAGATTTCTTCCCGTACTCTTCCTTGCAAAATCTATATTTATGAGTATTTTTCTTTCGGTTTTATCTCCCATTCCCTTGAGTCTTCTGATCCTATGTCTTTTAGCATTTTTTTCAAGGTCATCAAGATTCTTAATGCCCAGTTCATTGTATAACTGTTTGATACTTCGTGGTCCTAAACCTTCAACAGCCATCAATGCATCATAATCTACAGGAAATTCCTTTTTTAAATTGTCGAGATATTCTAATTTTCCAGTTTCAACTATTTCATCGATCTTACCCTCAATTTTTGCACCAATACCCGGAAGTTCCTGAAGCCTGCCCTCATTTTTTATATTTTCTATATCTTCAGAAAGAGTATCAACTGTATGTGCTGCCCTTCGATATGCTTTGGTTCTGAAATCAACAGCTTCAATTTCCATTAGATCTGAAACTTGGTTCAATATGGCTGCAACTAACTGGTTTTTCATAGTTATATATATTGTATACCGGAGTAATAATTTTTTCCAATTGATATAAATCAAAATAGAATGTTTAATGAATGAAATATAATATTAACCATAAGAAATCCCAATTTTAAAGATTTAAAATTAGATGTTTTTTTGAAGAAATTAGGATCTCTTTTTATTGCCGTATCTAAGAGTGAAGTGTATATCCATCAAAACAAGGTCGGGTTTTGTTTCTCTTGTTTTTTTTATGGCATCATAACCATAATCTTGTCTCCTTCAATTTTAACTTCATAAGTTTTGAGATTCCTCGGAGACTTAAATATTTTGGATGCTGTCAGTTTAAGTCCAGTCCAGTCTGTCCAACGAATTACATGTCCATCAACGAGGTCGAATTGACTGTTATGTCGTGGACAAGTAATTATAGTTCCTTCTAATTTACCCTTAGATAAATTACCACCCATATGAGGACATAGATTATCAGAAACGTAATATTTATCCTCTACTCTTGCAATTAAAAATTCATGACCCTCAATGTCTGCCATTTTCAGTTCACCATCATTTAATTCATCCGTTTTTAAAATCTCGACAAAACCCATTATTAAACCTCCAACTTATATAAAAAATTTTAATTATTTTAAAGACTCTTTAATATTATTGTTATGTTGATATTTGGATTTATAGTTCACCAAAATAATACAAAAATAGTCCTTCATTCATTCAAACTGGTATTAAAGAAGACAAATATAAGTTGGAGTCAATATTATGAATTTATTAGTTAGTTTATCAACCTCATAGTCAATTCCAAGATAAACCACCAGAGCAGAAGGGACCGGAATCTTTTTTTCCCAGTATTCTTCAGTGTAGGTCTGCTTTTCTGGGTCAATGAGTTCTATTCCTGTGAAAGGGTAATCTACATTTACTAGCACAATTCTGCTTCGTATGATAGCATTGTTTATGTCACCTACTGACATCTCCATTACTTTTTGTATTTTTTCTCAAATTATCTATAATTCCAATAAGGACGTGCTCATGCGTGAGATTCATCACAGGGTAAAAAATAACCTACAAATAATTTCCAGTCTACTAAATCTCCATTCACAATATATTAAAGACGAAGATGTCCTGAATATATTCAGTGATAGTCGGAATAGAGTAAGATCAATGGCCATAATACATGTAAAGCTCTATAAATCAAAGAGTATGTCTAAAATAGATTTTGGTGACTATATATCAGAACTAGTAGATAATATTTTTTACAATTATAATGTGGATGAAACAAGAATTAAATTAAACAAAGATATGGATAAAATATACTTCAACATTGATATAACTATACCATGTGGACTAATTGTTAACGAGTTAATAACAAACTGTCTTAAACATACTTTTTCCAATGATATAAATGGAGAAGTTAACATTGATCTGCTTAATATTGATGACAAATATGTTTTGAACGTCAAAGATTATGGAGTTGGATTTCCCGATAATATTGATTATAAAAATACAGAATCTCTTGGTTTACAATTAGTAAACAAATCTTGTAGATCAGATCGATGGTATTATTGATTTAAATAATATGGAAGGTTCAAATTTCAAAATTATATTTAGACAATTAAAATATAAAAAACGTTTATAACAATAAGATAAAATCGAATATAATATCATTATAATAAAATTTATTTAATTAAAAGAACAGAAAATTAGTAAAGGATGTGATTATCGATGGCTGAAAATGCAAAGTATGAAGCAGCAAGTTTTGCAGCTGGATGTTTTTGGGGAGTAGAAGAAGCTTTCAGAAAATTAGATGGTGTTATATCAACAATGGTAGGGTACATGGGTGGACATACTGAAAATCCGACCTATGGTGATGTATGTTCTGGAAGTACAGGACATGCAGAAACTGTCCAGGTAACATATGACCCTAACAAGATATCATATGAAAAGTTACTGGACACATTTTGGAATAAACATGACCCCACAACTAAAAACAGACAAGGACCAGATGTAGGGTCACAATATCGGTCTATTATATTCTACTATAATGATGTTCAGAAAGATCTTGCAATAGAATCAAAGAATAAACTCGAAGCATCTGACAAATACAATAATCCTATAATTACAGAAATCATACCTGCTCCTAAATTTTATCCAGCAGAGGATTATCACCAGCATTACATAAAAAAAGGTGGAAGCTGTGGTTTTTGAAGGATATTCCACTTAATATAATATATGGTATATTTTTTCTAATATTATTAATGTACTGAAAATTCATCGAACTATGAACAGAATTCTGATGAACTATTCCCTTTCTTTTTTTCATTATTGTATCTAATAGACTATTCAATAATGGTATATTCCTGTGGAAATCAATTTAAACTGAGCATATTTAAAATAAATAGAGATTTTTTTAGTATTTATTCTTAAAATTTATTTATCATCTAAAATATGGGATTTTTTTTAATATAGAAAAATTTAGATGAAAAAAGTTTAAAACACTAATTAATTTATTACACTTTTCACCCCCACCTTAGGGGATTTAAGAAAATGGTTTTTCAGAGCTACTGAATGGATATTAGTTATGCCAGTAGTTTATAGGATAATTTTATGTCTAAGTCTTTAGAATATTCTTAGGATTGTTTTTGGAGTTTAGAATTTAGTATGCTGAATTCATTTTCTTCATTGATGGTAGTAAAGAGCCTATTATTAAAATTATCTATTTAATTATTAGTTCATAAGAAAAGAGATAATTTAAAGGATAAAATTTATATATAAACTTTTAAATGATTTAAACTTAAATATTATTTTTGATATGAATTTTAAATAATTTAAGAATAAAAAATTTTTTTTCTAGGGATGTAAACCGAAATAGGATATGATTATTAATATTATTTTAATTCCTATTGCAAATATTAAGATGTAGTATATGGCGGTTGTAATTACAGTAACGTATCCCGCCAGTACCAAATATCCATCATGTTCTAGATATCCTAAAGATATAAAAAGAATTCCATATGATGGTAAAAAGTCTCCTAAAGGTGCTATTATGGGGATTACTAATAAGATAGCACCAAATGATACCATAGCACCGTTAAAATGTTTTATTCTATTACTCTCAACTAAGATGTTTAGTCTTGGTTTTATAATTTTTTCTAATGGTGTTAAAATATTTAAAATTTCATTTAAAATTAAGTCAAGATCATGTTTTGATATGTGAAGGTTCATGAAACGTTTAGGTATCAGAATAGGAGTGTTAAATCCTATTCTAATACTTAACAGGAATATAGCTGTTCCAAAGGGTATACTACTTCCGGGAATTGAAACTGGAAGTAGAAACGGCGCTGTCAAGATCATGCAGGACATAAAGAGTCCACGTTCTCCAATTATATCCA